>NZ_JAUSUN010000003.1:0-249388 GCF_030814065.1 Mesobacillus stamsii | reverse complement strand
AAGGATTAAGATTATTAGCGTTAGCATAGAAACAAAAACTCTTGGAACAAGAGGGTTAGCTCGGTCAGTTTTTGTTGGCTAGGAAAAGCAACGATGAGTCGAGAAGCCCCCACTTCAAGCGACCTGTAAGGGTGGTAAGTGGTGGGAGTAGTTCACAGCGTCTACCATGTAGATTCGCTTGTCTGTACTTCTTGTTATATTTAAAATCGTACAAGCATATATTGGAACGAGTGTAATTGTTTTCAGTCGAACAATTTTAAGGGAGGTTCGTTTCAAATATGCGTGTATCCAATGTAACGGTCAGAAAAAGGCTTGCTCTCGTTCTTGTAATCGGAATTTTGCTGTTTTTGATCATAGATGTCCGGCTTGGCTATGTTCAATTTATGCTTGGTGACTTTTTGACAGAAAAGGCGAAGGACTCATGGAGCAGGAAAGTTCCGTTCGAACCGCAACGAGGAGAAATTACCGACAGAAATGGAGTGGCACTGGCGACAAATATAAGCACTCCGACTGTTTATGTCGTTCCTCGCCAGGTGAAGGATCCACGGTCTGCGGCAGAAAGCTTGGCCAAAGCATTGAATATGCCAAAGGAAAAGGCGTACCAGCATATTACCAAAAAAACAATGATTGAAAAGATCCCAGAGGGAAGGAAAATCTCCCACGAAAAAGCGAAGGAAATCAGGGCGCTCGATATTAAAGGTGTTTATATCGGGGAAGATTCAAAACGTCATTATCCATATGGTAGCTACCTGTCTCATGTTCTCGGTTTTGCAGGTGTGGATAACCAAGGTTTGATGGGACTGGAATTATACTATGATGAGGAGCTAAAAGGGAAGAAGGGATCTGTGCAATTTTATGCGGATGCCAAACAGCAGCGGATGCCAAACATGGCAGATGACTACGAACCGCCTAAAGATGGGCTAGATCTTAAGCTGACAATCGACAGCAGGGTACAGACCATTATCGAGAGGGAAATGGATATTGCGCAGGCGAAATACAATCCAGATGGGATGATTGCGATCGCGATGAATCCGAAAAATGGGGAAATCCTGGCAATGTCCAGCAGACCTGATTTTGATCCAGCGAATTTTCAAAATGTACCGCCGGAAGTGTATAATAGGAACTTGCCGATCTGGAGTACGTATGAACCTGGATCAACGTTCAAAATCGTTACCCTAGCGGCTGCACTTCAGGAAGGAAAGGTAGATCTAGAAAAGGATCACTTTTATGATTCGGGTTCAGTCGAGGTAGCGGGTGCGAGGATACGCTGCTGGAAAAAGGGTGGACATGGTGATCAAACCTTCCTAGAAGTGGTTGAGAATTCATGCAACCCGGGCTTTGTTGAGCTCGGGGACAGACTTGGAAAAGAAAAACTGTTTCAATATGTAAAGGGTTTTGGCTTTGGCGAAAAAACGGGCATCGACCTCCAGGGAGAAGGCAAGGGAATTCTATTTAATCTCGATAAGGTCGGACCAATTGAACAGGCAACAACAGCGTTTGGTCAAGGTGTATCCGTGACCCCGATTCAGCAGGTTGCTGCTGTTTCAGCGGCGGTAAATGGTGGCATACTTTATACCCCTTATATAGCCAAGGAATTGATTGACCCGATTACGGGGGAAGTTGTGATGGAAAAGACCCCTCAGGCAAAAAGAAGAGTCATTTCGGAGAAAACTTCAAAGGAACTTCGGTATGCACTTGAAAGTGTCGTTGCTAAAGGCTCAGGTAAAAATGCATATGTAGAATCATACAGAATTGGTGGCAAGACAGGTACTGCCCAAAAAGCAAAAGATGGACGTTATCTCGAAAATAACCATATCGTTTCCTTCCTTGGCTTTGCGCCTGCGGATGATCCACAGATTGTGATTTATGTTGCTGTTGATAATCCAAAAGGTACAGTCCAGTTTGGCGGGGTGGTAGCCGCGCCGATTGTCGGGGATATCATGGAAGATAGCCTGAGAGCAATGGAGGTCCCACCGAGAAAGGATCAAATTGAAAAGGAACTCACATGGCTGGATACACCTATGGTGGAGGTTCCTGATCTTATAGGCTTATCCAAGGATGAACTAAGACAGCAATTGATCCATTTCCAGCTTGATATCGCAAAAGACGGAGAGAAAGTAGTCGAACAGCTTCCCTCACCTGGAGTGAAAATCAAGGAAGGATCGACGATTAGGGTGTATATGAATGATTGACAGAGGCAGCATAGGGTAGAATCAATAGAAGGCGGCGGCAGGATCGAGATCCGCCGCTGCTTTTGCATGCTCCAATAAGCGAAAAAGCATGCGGGGTATTAACAAGATAAATGGATAGTTTCCTATCTTTTGAGGAAAAACGCTGGTGCTTTTTCATCCAAGCGATAGCTAAATTTAGTCTAATAATGTAAAATAAAAGTCGCGATGTTGTTTGAGAGGATTTGATATTTATGAAATTGCACGAATTGATTGGGTATTTACATCCATTCGTGGATTACAAGGGAGAAAACCCTGAGATTACTTCGATTGAAAATGATAACCGACGCGTGAATCCGGGAAGTTTATTTATATGTATTAAAGGCTACACAGTGGATGGCCATGATTTTGCCGGTGCAGCAGTAAGAAATGGAGCGGCGGCAGTTCTTGCGGAGCGTGAGCTTTCTGTCAATGTCCCGGTTATTGTAGTGAAGGATACTATGCGAGCGATGGCGGTGCTTGCCGATGCTTTTTATGACCAGCCAAGCAAGAAACTGTATGTAATTGGAATTACAGGGACGAATGGAAAAACGACTACTAGCCATATTATTGAAAAGATTTTCAAGGATGCTGGTCAAAAAACTGGCTTAATTGGTACAATGTACACTAAAATCGGCGAACAAACTTTTGACGTGAAGAATACTACTCCGGAAAGCCTGACACTGCAGAAGACGTTTAAGAAAATGGTCGATGAACAGGTCGACACAGCTGTTATGGAAGTATCCTCACACGCGTTGGCCTATGGTCGCGTCCATGGTACCGACTATAATGTGGCAGTCTTTACGAATTTGACTCAGGACCATCTCGATTACCATAAAACGATGGACGAATACAAGAAGGCGAAAGGCTTGCTGTTTTCACAGCTAGGCAATACATTCAACCATGAAGCCCCAAAATTTGCTGTTTTGAATGCGGATGATCCGGCCAGTAAGGACTTCGCGATGCTGACAGCTGCTCATTTATTAACCTATGGTATTGACAATTACGCTGACTTGCAGGCAATGAATATCTCCATGACTGCGAGCGGAACAACATTTGATTTGGTCAGTCCATTTGGAACAATGAAGGTAACCATTCAGCTGATCGGCAAGTTTAGTATCTACAATGTCCTTGCAAGCATTGGAGCCGCTCTTGTATCTGGAATTTCTCTGGAGGCAATTATTAAATCAGTAGAACTTGTAAAAGGAGTCTCAGGAAGGTTTGAAGTGGTAGATGCAGGCCAGGATTTCTCTGTCATTGTAGACTATGCCCACACACCAGACAGTCTGGAGAACGTTCTGAAAACCGTGCAGCAATTTGCGCAAAAGAGAATTTTTTGTGTAGTTGGCTGCGGAGGCGATCGTGACCGAACGAAACGGCCGCTTATGGCAAAAATTGCCTGCGAATATGCAACGAATGCCATTTTCACCTCTGACAACCCGCGCAGCGAAGATCCGTCAGCCATCATCAAGGATATGGAAGAAGGAGTCAAGGGGGAAGTGTATACTTCGATTGTTGACCGAAGAGAAGCGATTCAGCATGCCATTAACCATGCCGAAACAGGGGATGTCATCTTGATTGCCGGAAAGGGTCATGAAACGTATCAGCAAATTGGAGACAGAACGTTTGATTTTGATGATAGGATTGTAGCACGTGAGGCGATAGAGGAGAGGTAAAATGCTGACATACCAGGATGTATCGAGACTGTTTTTGAAGGTGAGTGGATTAAAAGAAGCAGAGATTCGCTTTCATACTGTAAGCAGCCAGGCAGATGCCGAACAGCCAAAGGGATTGTTTGTTCCGATTAATGATGAATCTGGAACTTTACAAGAAGCGATTTCGAACGGTGCCGTAGCAGCGCTATGGCCTGAAGGAGTACCAGTTCCGTTCTATACTCCCAATCACTTCCCGATTTTTTTTGCGCAAGATCATTTGAAAGGTTTAGAGGAAATCATGAAATCATACTATAACTATTTGGTAGAACATGAAGAAATAAAGGAAAGAACTAAATTTATTTTCCCAGAAATCGATCTTCTTAATGAAGGGAATAAAACATATCATATAGCTGTGATGGCCGAAAAAATTAATGGGTTTGACGGCAATAGAAGCAAGGCAGGTGAGGAATAACGTGCTCGAGCAAGTTATCTTTTTCACAATATTGATGAGTTTTTTAATTACGGTTCTGCTTTCGCCAGTAGTTATTCCTTTCCTGAAAAGGCTTAAATTTGGTCAGAGCATTAGAGAAGAAGGCCCAAAATCACATCAGAAAAAAACAGGAACTCCGACAATGGGCGGAGTGATGATTTTAGTTTCCATTACCATCACAACGCTTGTTATGGCAGGAAAGTTTTCGGAGCCTACAGTGGAAACCTATCTATTGCTATTTGTCACTTTAGGGTTTGGTCTGCTTGGTTTCATGGACGATTTTATTAAGGTCGTCATGAAGCGAAACCTTGGTTTAACGTCCAAGCAAAAATTACTTGGTCAAATAATCATTTCAGTCATTTTTTTCTTGATTTTCAATCAAAGTGAATTTTCTACAGTCGTCAAGGTCCCGTTAACCGACCTTTCTTTTGACCTCGGTTGGGGATATGCGCTGTTTATCGTTTTTTGGATGGTTGGATTTTCCAATGCCGTTAACTTAACGGACGGGCTTGACGGGCTGGTTTCCGGGACGGCAGCTATTGCTTTTGGTGCGTTAGCTGTGCTCGCATGGAACCAGTCCCAGTACGAACTTTCTATTTTTTCCGTCGCGGTTGTAGGTGCAGTATTAGGATTTCTTGTTTTTAACGCCCATCCTGCAAAAGTGTTCATGGGTGACACTGGCTCTCTTGCATTGGGTGGCGCGATTGCAACTGTCGCAATACTGGCAAATCTTGAAATTATCCTGATCATCATTGGCGGAATTTTCGTGATTGAAACATTATCTGTGATCCTGCAAGTTGTATCATTTAAAACAACAGGAAAAAGGATTTTTCGGATGAGTCCGCTTCACCATCACTATGAAATAATTGGCTGGTCCGAATGGCGGGTAGTAGTGACATTCTGGACGGTAGGCTTGCTGTTTGCGATCTTGGGAATTTATATTGAGGTGTGGATTTAAATGAAAGCTATTAAAACCTATGAACATAAAAAAATTCTCGTTCTTGGCCTCGCCAAGAGCGGGGTAAGCGCAGCTGCTCTGCTACATAAATTAGGCGCTTTCGTAACCGTCAATGACAGCAAACCTTTATCGGAAAATCCCGAAGCACAAGGCTTGCTTGAACAGGGGATCAAAGTGGTCTGCGGGAGTCATCCGATTGAATTGATGGATGAAGGATTCGAACTTGTTGTCAAGAATCCAGGAATTCCGTATTACAATCCAATGATCCAAAAGGCAGAAGAATACGGGATCCCGGTCATTACGGAAGTGGAGTTAGCCTACCAGATTTCAGAGGCGCCGCTAGTAGCGATTACTGGAACGAACGGAAAAACTACAACAACAACCTTGATTTTTGAAATGCTTGAAACGAGCAAGAAACATCCACTGATCGCCGGGAATATTGGAACAGTTGCATCCACTGTGGCCCAAAAAGCAACGGAGGAGAATATGATTGTTATTGAGCTCTCATCCTTTCAATTGATGGGAATCGGTACGTTTAGGCCGAAGATTGCTGTGATCACCAATTTATACGATGCACATCTTGATTATCATGGTTCAAGGGATGAATATTTTGCAGCGAAAGCGTTGATTACGAAGAACCAGACCGAAGAGGACTATCTGATCGTAAACGCTGATCAGGAAGAGGTCTTGAAGATCGCACGCGATTCAAAAGCGCAAATCGTGCCTTTTTCGACGAATGAAGTACTGAACAGCGGCGCATACGTGGATAATGGCTGGATATGCTTCAATGGGGAGCAGATCATGGAAACGAAGGATATTGTCCTACCTGGGAAGCATAATCTCGAAAATATTCTGTCCGCTGTAGCGGCAGCATTACTATCTGGAGCGGATCAAGAAGCGATCATCAAAGTTCTGACTACATTTGTTGGTGTCCGCCATAGACTACAATATGTTGGAAATATTGCTGGCCGGAAATTTTACAATGACTCAAAAGCAACAAATATTCTGGCAACTGAAAATGCCCTGGCGGCTTTTGAAGAGCCAATCGTATTGCTGGCCGGAGGCTTAGACCGAGGGAATTCCTTCAACCAACTTATCCCCTCTTTAAAAAACGTCAAAGTATTGATTACTTTTGGAGAGACTGCTGAAAAAGTAGGACAGGCTGGGTACGAAGCGGGAATAAAAACGATTCTTCGCGTCGATAATGTGGAAAAGGCCGTTCCCGTGGCTTTCCAATATTCAGTACCCGGAGATGTGATCCTGCTCTCGCCAGCGTGTGCAAGCTGGGATCAATATAAAACTTTTGAAGTCAGGGGAGACATGTTTATCGAGGCCGTGCATAAGCTTAGGTAAGGGCTTGTCTTGAACAACTTGACTCAGGTTGCCTGTCTTTGATTGCAGGCTGGATGGGAAGCGGCATATGAGCCCTAAATCATACAGCCGAGGTGTTTGCATTGCCAACGAAAAAATCGACCCCAGATATGTTCCTGATGATTGTCACCTTTGCACTTTTGACGGTGGGACTAATTATGGTTTACAGCGCAAGTGCTGTCTGGGCTGACTATAAATTTCAGGACTCTTTCTTTTTTGCGAAACGGCAGCTGCTATTTGCAGGAGTAGGTATTATCACGATGTTTTTTATCATGAATATTGAGTACTGGACATGGCGAACTTGGGCTAAAACCATTTTGATTATCTGTTTTGTTCTGTTAATTCTTGTGTTAATTCCTGGAATAGGGAATGTGCGAAATGGCTCAAGGAGCTGGATAGGCATCGGCGCGTTCTCGGTTCAACCATCAGAATTCATGAAACTTGCGATGATTGCGTTTCTCGCAAAGTTTTTGGCCGAAAACCAGAAGGCTATCACCTCTTTTAAAAAAGGTCTTGTACCCTCACTGGGACTTGTTTTTTTGGCATTTGGTCTGATAATGCTGCAACCGGACCTCGGTACAGGAACAGTGATGGTCGGCACTTCCGTTGTCATCATTTTTATCGCTGGAGCAAGAATCAGTCATTTCGTGGGCCTTGGTCTTCTGGCTGTTGCAGGGTTTGTTGGCTTAATTGCCTCTGCCCCTTACAGAATAAAACGGATTACTTCCTTTCTAGATCCATGGCAAGACCCACTTGGAAGCGGGTTCCAAATGATTCAATCACTCTATGCCATAGGACCGGGAGGATTGTTTGGGCTAGGGCTAGGACAAAGCCGGCAAAAGTTCTTTTATCTTCCGGAACCACAGACGGATTTTATCTTTGCGATTTTGGCTGAAGAACTCGGATTCATCGGAGGGTCCTTGGTTCTTCTCTTATTCTCTATCCTCCTCTGGAGAGGCATCAGAATCGCGCTAGGGGCACCCGATTTGTTCGGTACATTTCTGGCAACTGGCATCATTGCGATGATCGCCATCCAGGTTATGATCAATATCGGTGTGGTTACGGGCCTCATGCCTGTTACAGGAATCACCCTCCCATTTCTTAGTTATGGAGGATCTTCCCTGACATTGATGCTAATGGCTGTTGGAGTGCTGCTCAATATCAGCCGTTACTCGAGGTATTAAACCATACAACAATGAATGGACCCTGGAAATCAGGGTCTTTTGTTTGTGGTTTTTGCGGGATACAAGGTAGAGCTCTTGAATTTTGGACATTTCTTTTATTATGTTAGGATTTTTCCTATGTTCATGCTATATTACAGTTAAATAACAATCCTTTTAAAAACTGTTATGCAGTTTAGAATATAGTAGAATAGGGTAAAACCGGAGAGTGTCTTTTTTAATGGCAGTCTTACGGAACTGATGCTTACATGTTGGTCCATTTTAGAAAAGAGATAAGTTATTGAGGTGTAGAAAATGAGAATTGCAGTTAGCGGCGGCGGTACAGGAGGACATATATATCCTGCGCTTGCACTAATCAGGGAAATTCACAAAAAGGATGAAGATGTTGAGTTTCTATACATAGGAACAAAATCGGGTCTTGAAAGCACGCTTGTGCCGAGGGAGAAAATTCCTTTTAAGTCCATACATATTACAGGCTTCAAGCGGAAACTTTCCTTTGAAAACGTAAAAACGGTGCTGCGATTCCTGAAGGGTGTAAGAGATAGTAAAAAAATGCTCAAAGAATTCCATCCTGATGTCGTCATTGGTACAGGCGGCTATGTATGTGGTCCGGTGGTCTATGCAGCTGCTAAAATGGGCATACCAACCATTGTCCACGAACAAAATAGCGTACCAGGTTTGACCAATAAATTTCTGAGTCGATACGTTGACAAGATTGCCATCTGCTTCGAGGAAGCAAGGCAGTTTTTCCCGGAACAAAAGGTCGAAATGACCGGTAATCCCCGTGCGTCTGAAGTGTTGGGCCAGGATGGAATCAAAGGAAGGCTGTCGACTGGCCTAAAACTTAAAGTCCCGACCGTGCTAATCTTCGGCGGGAGCAGGGGTGCCAAGCCGATTAATGAAGCGGTCATCAAAAGTCTGACAGAGTTAAGCAGCAAACCATATCAAGTATTATATGTAACTGGCGATAGCCATTTCGAAGAAGTCCAGCAAGAGGTTGAACTTGTCGGCAATCCAGAAAACGTGATTATCAAACCGTTTATACACAATATGCCAGAAGTCCTGGCCGGTGTGGATTTGACAGTGGCTAGGGCGGGAGCGACGACGCTTGCTGAACTGACTTCTCTCGGAATCCCAAGCATATTGATTCCCAGTCCATATGTAACAGATAACCACCAGGAAAAAAATGCCCGAGCTTTGAGTGAGAAGGGAGCGGCACGACTGCTGCTTGAAAAAGACTTAACCGGGCCAAAACTGGTGGAGAGCATTGACCAAATTCTCGGGCAGGAAAAGAAGTTGGCTGACATGAAAAAAGCAGCAAAGAAGCTTGGCATGCCCGATGCGGCTCAGAGGGTTTATCATTTAATAAAGGAAATAGCGGCAAAGTAGCCTATTGGGCTTATGCTGCATAAACTGCTGTATTAAGGCTGCATCGTGAAAGGAAGATTAATTATGAAGGGTCTTGCTAGCAAACTTAGAGAAATGAATATCGGAACGGTAAAGGAACATGAGCCGCTCGCGAATCATACATCAATGAAAATTGGCGGTCCTGCAGACATACTAATTGAGCCTTCTTCAATTGAAAATCTGAAAAAGGCAGTGGAAGCTATTAAGGAAACTGGAGTGAACTGGACGGTAATCGGCAGAGGTTCCAATCTTCTCGTTTCGGATAAAGGGATTGAAGGCGCAGTAATCAAGCTAGGATCTGGAATGGATGATTTGAAGATGGAAGGCACTACAGTCACGGCCTATGCAGGCCTTTCCCTTGTAAACTTTGCAATCACCATTAGTCGCAAAGGGCTTTCCGGCCTTGAATTTGCCGGAGGTATCCCTGGATCGGTCGGAGGCGCCGTCTATATGAATGCAGGAGCCCATGGGTCTGATATTTCCAAAATACTGGAGAAAGCTTATGTGTTGTTTGAAGATGGCTCCCTGGGGTGGCTTTCGAAAGAAGCAATGAAGTTTTCTTATCGAACCTCAGTCCTCCAAAAGGAGCTTCCTGGCATCGTGGTCGCTGCTGTTTTCCAGTTGAAGGAAGGGAACAAAGAGGAGATCGTAGCAGAGCTTCAAAAAAACAAGGATTATCGGAAAGAGACACAGCCATACAATTATCCAAGCTGCGGCAGTGTGTTCAGGAATCCCCTTCCTGAACATGCAGGTAATTTGATCGAAAAGTCCGGTCTAAAGGGCCATCAAATTGGCGGTGCGCAAATCTCCGAGCTTCATGGAAATTTCATTGTGAATAAAGGCGATGCAACGGCGGAGGATGTTCTCGGTCTGATCCAGCATGTCAAGGATACAGTAATGGATTTACATGGGGTGAAAATGGAGACAGAGGTAGAAATTATTGGACGGAAATAGTAGGAAAGTGAATCAAGCTGTAAAATTCTGTGATATAATAAATCATTAGATTCAGCAAAGAGACGGCATGAATTTCATGCATGCCGTTCGGTTTTCACAATTACTGGACAAGATACCTACCTGCTGCTAAAAGGCTTTAGTCAGCAAACTGGTTCTTTGAACGACCTGCCATTAAGGGATGGGCTTTTTAGCGGATTAAAGAGGGGAATGAATATGGAAAAGCGGAAAATCGTCTCGCTTGAGGACCGAATTCCTAAACTGAAACTGGAGAGAAGAAAAAAAGCCAATCGCAGGCTAACCATGCTGCTAGCTTTATTTTTCCTATTGATTGCAGGGATAATTTATTTCCAGTCACCGCTTAGCAAGGTGAAAGAAATTACTGTTTCGGGTAACCATTCGTATACTTTTGACCAAATGGTTGAGCGAACGGGCTTGTCTCTGGAAACGAATATTTGGAAGATCAACAAGGGAGAGGTTGAAAAAAAGCTGGAAAGTATCGCAGAAATTAAAAACGCTACGGTCCATGTTAAACTGCCGAATACAGTGGAGATTAAAATCGAGGAGAATGACAGGCTAGCGTATATCTCAAAAGGAAAGAGCTTCTACCCGGTTCTGGAAAATGGTCATATACTTGGGGAGAAACAAATGGATGAAATTCCAGTGAACGCACCAATCTTGATCGGTTTTAATGAAGGAGAAGTATTGGACGAAATGCTGGCATCCCTTGAAAAATTACCTGAAGAGGTCATCAATTCCATCTCTGAAATTCACTCAAAGCCGGAGAAAACGGATCAATATTTGATCAGGCTTTATATGAACGATGGATTTGAAGTGAATGCGACACTTCGGACTTTTTCAGAAAAAATGACCCATTACCCGTCGATTGTCAGCCAGCTTGACCCTAATAAAAAGGGTGTCATTGATCTCGAGGTGGGCTCTTATTTTAAAGCATATGAAGCAGAGGAAGCTGAAAAAGTTGAAATGGAACAAGAAAATGGACAGTAACCGAGTAGTTCTTTCGATTGTTTTCCTGGTTCTTGGCTTCATGATCGCTTTTTCATTCCGTGTGACCAAGGATGATGGCGATCAAGGCAACCGATTGACGGACAGGCAGTGGGAACAGCATATTAGCCTGCGAAACCAGTTAATTGAACAGGAAGAAAAAAATCGCGAACTACAGAAAGAATTGAATGCCAAGCAGGAAAAGGTAAGGGAAATTGAAACCAGCCTCTCTAAGGAGGCCCAAGTTTTTTTTAACATGGCGGAAGACGCTGAAAAGTACCGGATGTTCCTTGGTAAGGTTAAGGTCAGCGGAAAAGGTGTGAAAGTAACGCTTGCTGATGGGGAGTACGATCCGAATGAAGAGAATATTAATAATTATCTTGTCCATGAACAACATGTTTTTAAAGTGATTAATGAACTGTATATTTCGGGTGCAGCAGCAATTGCAGTGAATGGCCAGAGAATAGCGCATAATTCCTATATATTATGCACTGGCCCGGTTATTACCGTGGATGGCTATCAGCACCCTGCTCCGTTTGAAATCACTGCGATTGGTGACCCTGAAGTCCTTTCCTCCGCCTTGAATATTACCGGCGGGGTAAAAGACCAGCTCGTAAATGACCAAATTGTATTTTCATTGGAAAAACAGTCGGAAATTACGATGGAACCGTTACTTGGAAATTAACTCTTTTACTTATAAGGAAATTTATGGATTCCTGAATAAAAATACGAAAAGGCCTTGTAGAAAGCCAGGTGAAATACGATGGGGCGACCTAAAAATCTTAGCTTCAGCTTGATTGCTGCAATAATTGGCTTAATGGTCGCCATTCAGTTTCAAACCGTCAAGGAGCCAGAAGTTCGGGATACACGAGACACATGGCAGCTTCGGGAGGATTTAATGAAAGAGAAGGAATTGCAGTCTAGGCTGCTCCTTGAAATCAGATCGAACGAAGAAAAACTCACCAAGTATGAAACTGAACGGCAGCAAAGCAAAGAAGAAGTACTCCGTGAAACACTCGCTGAATTGAAGGTGGAAGCTGGATTGGAAGAGATGAAGGGCCCTGGAATTTCCCTGTCGATTGAGCCGGCGTTCAATCTAATTGTCGAGGGGGACAATCCTCCTTCTGTTTCTCCTGACTTGCTCAAGAGGCTCTTAAATGAATTAAATATGTATGGAGCGAAGCACATTTCAGTTGACGGGGAACGGGTCATCAATACAACGGTCATTCGGGACATTAACAGGGTGACAAAAATCAACAACCATTCCCTGAACCGCTTTCCCATTGAAGTGAAGGTTATTGCTGAGAACAGGGATACTGCTGAAAAACTATACAACCGAATGAAAATTTCAGCGGTAGCCGATGATTTCTTTATTGATAATCTGGAAGTAAAAGTAAACCAGCCAGTCGGAGACTTGGTCGTGCCTGCTTATCAGGATACGATTAGGATCAGATACATGGAATCTGCAACATCAGGAAAAGGGGGAGGCAACGGATAATGTGGCTTCCAATAATGGGGTTGATCATCGGTGCCATCATAGGCCTGTTAACCGATATCCGCATCCCAGACGAATACGCGAATTATTTATCCATCGCAATCCTTGCAGCCCTTGATACATTGTTTGGCGGGATTCGGGCACAGCTTCAAAATATTTACGATGAAAAGGTTTTTGTTTCAGGTTTCTTTTTTAATATAATCCTTGCTGCAAGTTTAGCTTTTCTAGGTGTTCATCTTGGTGTAGACTTGTATTTAGCAGCCGTCTTTGCCTTCGGGGTAAGACTGTTTCAGAATATAGCGGTCATCAGGAGAATAATGTTGACAAAATGGTCCACAACAAGTAAAAGACAGAAAAAAAATTGAATTTTTAAAAGGGAAATATGTAATCGCGACGAATAAAGTAATTAAATAAGAAAAGTGTAAGCTTCAGCCCCGACAAGTGCTGGGCTGGTCCATTTTCAAAAAGAAATCGCAATTAGATAACAGAGTGATAATTGTTGTTCAAACACTAGGATTCATTGAAGGAGGTGCCACAGAATGAACAGCAATGATATATATGTAAGTCTTGACATCGGTACATCCAGTGTTAAGGTTATCATTGGGGAAATGGTTAATGATACACTAAATATAATTGGTGTTGGCAATGTGAAGTCTGAAGGATTGAGGAAGGGCTCCATTGTTGATATAGATGAAACCGTTCATTCTATTAAAAGGGCAATTGAACAGGCTGAAAGAATGATAGGTTTAAAGATTAATCAGGTGATCGTTGGGGTCACCGGCAATCATGTTTCACTTTTGCCATGCCATGGTGTGGTTGCGGTTTCCAGCGACAATCGCGAAATTGCAAACGAAGATGTTGCGAGAGTCATTGATGCTGCACAGGTTGTATCAATCCCGCCTGAGCGAGAGATAATAGACGTGATTCCAAAGCAATTTATTGTGGACGGACTTGATGAGATCAATGATCCTAGAGGCATGATCGGTGTCAGGCTTGAAATGGAAGGAACGATCATTACTGGATCAAAGACAATCTTACATAATACTCTTCGTTGTGTGGAGCGTGCTGGACTTGAAATTGTGGATATAGGCCTTCAGCCTCTTGCTGCCGGTGCATTCGCACTTTCGAAGGATGAGAAGAATATGGGTGTCGCAATGATTGACATCGGCGGCGGTTCATCAACTGTTGCTGTATTCGAAAATGGACACTTGCGGGGAACATCTGTTATACCGGTTGGAGGAGACCATATTACTAAGGATTTATCCATTGGATTGCGTACAACGACCGAAGAAGCGGAGCAGCTAAAATTAAAGCATGGACATGCCTTTTACGACCATGCTTCCGAAGATGAGGTATTTGAAGTCTCAATCATTGGCAGCGACCAGCATCAGCAGTTCAACCAACTAGAGGTAGCCGACATCATTGAAGCAAGAATGGAAGAAATCTTCTCCCTTGTCCAGGATGAGTTGAAACATATGAACATCAGGGACCTGCCTGGCGGATTTGTCCTTACCGGAGGAACAGCCAATATGCAGGGAGTGATGGAGCTAGCCCAGGACATTTTTCAAAGCAGGGTTAGGATTGCCATTCCAGACTATATTGGCGTCAGGGAACCTCAATATACGACTGCAGTAGGATTGATTCAGTTTGCTTATAGAAACGCCAAATTAAAAGGAAAGAAAATGGAAGCTGCGTTTGGCGAATTAGAACCGAAAGAAAAGAGAGCTCAAAAACAGCCGCATCCAAAATCGAAGCCTGAGAAACAGCCTGAAGAAAAAGTCACCTCAAGAATGAAAAAATTTCTTGGCTACTTTTTTGAATAATCAGACTAACAGGAAATCGACGAATTAGGAGGATTTGTCATGTTGGAATTTGATACAAATTTAGATTCACTTGCTACTATAAAAGTTATCGGTGTTGGCGGCGGCGGAAATAATGCGGTTAACCGAATGATTGAACACGGCGTACAAGGTGTGGAATTTATTGCGGTAAATACCGACGCACAGGCGCTAAACCTTTCCAAAGCAGAAATTAGAATGCAGATCGGCGCAAAGCTTACCCGCGGACTAGGCGCGGGTGCCAATCCTGAAGTAGGAAAGAAGGCTGCCGAAGAAAGCAAAGAACAAATCGAAGAAGTGCTGAAAGGTGCGGATATGGTATTTGTTACTGCCGGCATGGGCGGAGGAACTGGAACAGGTGCAGCTCCTGTAATCGCTCAAATTGCGAAAGACCTTGGTGCTTTGACAGTGGGGGTTGTAACACGTCCCTTTACTTTTGAAGGCCGCAAGCGGGCAGGACAAGCCGCAAACGGAATCTCGTCCATGAAGGCAGCGGTTGATACGTTAATCGTCATTCCAAACGACCGTTTGCTTGAAATCGTTGATAAGAGCACCCCGATGCTAGAAGCGTTCCGTGAAGCGGATAATGTTCTTCGCCAAGGTGTTCAAGGGATTTCTGACTTAATTGCTACACCGGGATTGATCAACCTCGACTTTGCTGATGTAAAGACAATTATGTCCAATAAAGGATCCGCATTGATGGGTATTGGGGTTGCATCCGGGGAAAACCGTGCAACGGAAGCGGCTAAAAAAGCCATTTCCTCTCCATTGTTGGAAACATCTCTTGATGGAGCCCAAGGAGTATTGATGAATATCACCGGCGGCTCAAACCTAAGTTTGTATGAAGTCCAAGAAGCTGCTGACATTGTTGCTTCTGCTTCAGATCAGGAAGTAAACATGATTTTTGGTTCAGTGATTAATGACGACTTAAAAGATGAAATTATCGTCACAGTGATTGCAACAGGCTTCAATGAGGAAGTTGTCCAACCTAAGCCGACTAGGCCGGGTTTTGGAGGGCAAAAGCCAGGGATGGGTGCAATGAAACGTGAACAGCCTAAACGGGAGGAAATCCAGCAGGAAGCACCACGAAACAATCCATCATCACAAGCGGATGATGCGCTTGATATTCCAACATTCCTGCGCAACCGTAACAGAAGGCACTGATTTAATAAGATAAGACGAAAAGCATAGCCGTGGGCTATGCTTTTTTGTGTGGAAGAGAATAGCCTAGCAGACTACTTCTTCCTTGAAAAACAGAAAATTGACAAAATCCGAAGGGATCAGCGAAAATCTCTGTTGATTTATTGCCATAATGTGACACACTTCCTAAGCTAATGACGATATACTGTTTCGTAACGGAATGATAGATCAAGAGGGGAATTTGATTTATCACCATGATCTGGTAGAAACCGGTATTTGATTTTTCCGGAATGCAGCCGAAAATTGTTTCTTTGCCTATATCGGCTTGAGAACAGCTGACGAACAAAGCAGTAAGTCGTCTGTTAGTGTACAGGAGGATGAGAGGTGAAGATTTATCTTGATGTAATTTGGGCATTAAATCTGTTATTTGATACATTCCTTTTATATTTGACTGCCATCATCCTGAAGAGGCAGATCAAGTTTTGGCGGTTGACGGCAGCAGGAGCTATTGGTTCAGTGCTCATTCTATTATCGATAACACCATTTCATGCTGCAGCCGGGCATCCGGTTGGAAAACTAGTCTTTTCCATTTTGATGGTGTTAACCGCTTTTGGCTATAAAAGAATGCGGTTTTTCGTTAAAGCACTTATGACCTTCTATGTTACCACTTTTCTGTTGGGAGGCACTTTGACAGGAGTCCATTATTTCATTCAATTTGATCTGAATTTGGCTTCGAATGTCGCTATGAATCATATAAAAGGTTTTGGTGACCCGGTCAGCTGGCTGTTTGTGTTATTGGGTTTTCCGCTTGCTTGGCATTTTTCCAGACGGAATATCGAACAATTTGAAATGACGAAAATCCAATATGAGTCACTTGCAGATGTGGAAGTGAAATTCATGGAGATGGAATTTTCGATTAGAGGATTGATTGACAGCGGGAACCAGTTATATGATCCGATTTCAAAACTGCCGGTCATGATTTTATCCATCAACCACTGTTATGATCAAATACCAGATACAATCAAACGGATAGCCGAAAATCCAGAGTGTGTATTGTCAGGCGACGAACAACTTGCCAAGCAGTTTGAAAATCGAATGAGAATCATTCCATATAAAGTGGTCGGACAAGAGCATCAATTAATCATCGCTTTTCAGCCTGATTTGATCATGATCACCACGAAAGAGGGAATCTACAAAGCAGAGAAGAGTTTACTTTCGTTCACAGTGCAGGAGTTATCGGCAGATGGAAGTTTCCAGTGCATCATCCATCCTAAAATGCTTGCGGGAATGACAAAGTCTGAGCAGGCAGTGATGGTCAGTTAATATAACTATACTCGAAAATACATAATTTAGAAGGAGGACAATCAATGAAAAATTTGCGGCTCCGGTTATCCTATTACTGGTATAAATTATTAATAAAACTAGGCTTGAAAACAGATGAAATATTTTATATCGGCGGTAGCGAAGCTTTGCCTCCTCCTTTGTCGAAGGAAGAGGAAGAAGTGCTGTTGAATAAACTTCCCAATGGGGATAAGGCAGCGAGATCTATACTAATCGAGAGAAACCTGAGACTTGTCGTTTACATTGCCCGAAAATTTGAAAACACAGGCATCAATATTGAGGACTTGATCAGTATCGGGACAATTGGCTTAATTAAAGCGGTAAATACATTTAATCCGGAGAAAAAAATCAAACTTGCAACGTATGCCTCCAGATGCATTGAAAATGAGATTCTTATGTATCTTAGGAGAAATAATAAGATTCGTTCAGAGGTCTCCTTTGACGAGCCGCTCAACATTGATTGGGATGGAAATGAGCTTCTTCTATCAGATGTACTTGGCACGGATGATGATATTATCACGAAGAATCTCGAATCGAATGTTGATAAAAAACTGCTCGTAAATGCGCTTCAGCAGCTTTCTGACCGGGAAAAACAGATAATGGAATTGCGTTTTGGACTTGGCAGCGGCGAGGAAAAAACGCAAAAGGATGTAGCGGATATGCTTGGAATTTCGCAATCTTATATTTCCCGCCTCGAAAAGCGAATCATCAAACGCTTAAGAAAAGAATTCAATAAAATGGTATAGCAGAAAAATTTTTTTGGAAAATTTTTTATAAACAAGGACAACCAAGCGGTTTTGCCAGCTTCGTCATGTTAAGACGACTCGTCCTCATGATAACAAGTGCATATTTTTCCTTCCTGCGGAGATACTGATTTTTGACAGCAGCTCCTGTGAGGAGGGAAAAGATTGACACGAAACAAAGTAGAAATTTGCGGTGTTGATACAGCAAAGCTTCCCGTACTGAAAAACGAGGAAATGAGAAAACTATTTCGAGAAATGCAAAGCGGAGACATCACCGCGAGAGAAAAACTGGTGAATGGGAACTTAAGGCTTGTTTTGAGTGTGATCCAGCGTTTTAACAACCGGGGTGAGTTTGTCGACGATTTGTTTCAAGTCGGATGTATCGGACTTATGAAATCTATTGATAATTTTGATCTGGGACAGAATGTAAAATTTTCAACCTATGCCGTCCCGATGATCATCGGCGAAATTAGACGGTATTTAAGAGATAATAATCCTATCAGAGTCTCGCGTTCACTCAGGGATATTGCGTACAAAGCACTGCAAGTCCGTGAAAGGCTTATGGCTGAGGTTTCGAGGGAGCCGACTGCTGAGGAGATTGCAAAGGTACTTGATGTACCGCACGAAGAAATTGTTTTCGCACTCGATGCCATCCAAGATCCAGTATCTTTGTTTGAGCCAATCTATAATGATGGCGGGGATCCGATCTATGTGATGGATCAGCTTAGTGATGAACGGAACAAGGATACGAATTGGATTGAGGAGATTGCCCTTAAAGAAGGGATGAGACGCCTAAACGACAGAGAAAAGCTTATTTTAAGAAAAAGGTTTTTCCAGGGAAAGACACAAATGGAAGTTGCCGATGAAATCGGAATTTCCCAGGCACAGGTATCCCGGCTGGAAAAAGCGGCGATCAAACAAATGAATAAAAATATCCAAAGCTAAGCTGCCATAATTGGCAGCTTTTTATTTTTTTACAGCGCTGACAGGAGAGCCTCCAGCTTCTGCATTTGTGGACGATTTCGAATTCGGTACACAATCATACATTTTTTTTGGATTCATATAATGCTGTAAGGGGTGTAAACTCCACAGCGAAAACCGGAGGGATCTAAATGGTAAAGGTTACCGAGTTTCAAGTCAAAGATGTCGTCAATGTATCCGATGGGAAAAGGCTTGGGAACATTGAAGATTATGAAATTAATTTAACTACCGGTAAAATTGAGGCAGTCGTCATTGGGAGTGCTGGCAAAGTACTAGGTTTCTTCGGGAAGGACGATGAGGTTGTCATTCCATGGAGGAATATCCTGAAAATTGGGGAAGATGTTATTTTGGTCCGCTATAAGGACAGCGGCGAAGGTCTGCAGCACGACGATCGGGAAGAGTAGTATCATAACACTGTTGATTGCGGCATGTGTGTGGTAAACTAGACAAAAACATGTGAGGGATAAAGATATGGAGCCATTCATCTTAAAAAACCCGGAGTTTTTTATTTTAAAAGAATGGATGGAACGATTTCCTGGACTTGAGGCTGGGTTTACGACAAAAAATGGTGGAGTGAGCCAGCTGCAGGCTTTTTCAGGGTTGAATTTTGCTTTCCATGTGGGGGATGATCCGTCCTCCGTTTGCGAAAATCGCCTGCTATTGGCGAATAAGATTGATTTTCCCCTTCCTAGCTGGGTTGGCGCTGAACAAACACATGGCATCCAGATTGCAAAAATCGACAAAGCGGACCAAGGAAAAGGCTCCAGCGATTATCGCTCCTCGTTCCTGGCCACGGATGGTTTTTTGACGTTACAGCGAGGCATTCTGCTGACACTTTGTTTTGCGGATTGCGTACCTTTGTATTTTATAGAACCAGAAACGAAAATGATTGGCATTGCTCATGCTGGATGGAAAGGTACCGTCCACGGCATTGCAGCAGAGATGATTAGCAAATTTAAACAAAATGGGGCGAATTCGGACAAAATTTTGGTCATTATTGGCCCATCAATATGCAAAAAATGTTATATTGTTGATGAGAGAGTTATCAATTTAGTAAAAAATAGACTAGATGGTGTCGAGAAATTGCCATATAATCAAATTAGTGAAGGACAATATTCTCTCGATTTACAAGAATTAAACCGCGATATTTTAGTGAAGGCCGGAATCAAAGACGAGAATATTGAAACAACCGAATACTGTACCAGCTGTCATAGCGAGCATTTTTATTCCCACAGAAGGGATAAGGGAAATGCAGGCCGCATGATCGCATATATCGGGTGGAAGGAGGACAGCCGTCCATAATGAATGTCGCAAAAAATCTGGAGGTTATCCAGGATCAAATAGCAAATGCCTGCAAGGCTTCGGGCCGAAGTTGTGACGAGGTGAAAATTATTGCAGTAACGAAATATGTTTCCCCAGAAAGGGCACAGCAAGCGATCGATGCGGGGGTAATCCATCTCGGTGAAAACAGAGAGGAAGGATTGCTCGATAAAATCAGTCATCTGCGGGACAAGCCCATCTGGCACTTTATTGGGACTTTGCAAACAAGAAAAGTAAAGAACATCATCGATCATGTTACATATATCCATTCACTGGACAGGCTGTCGCTGGCAAAAGAAATAAATAAGCGAGCCAATTCAAAGGTAAAATGTCTCATCCAGGTGAATGCTTCTAGGGAAGAGAGCAAGCATGGCCTAGATCCCGAAGATGTCACAGGCTTTATTCAAGCATTGAAACAATATCCTCATATCGAGGTCAGCGGTTTGATGACGATGGCCCCCTTAACTGAAGATGAACAAATAATCAAGGATTGCTTCAGGAAACTGAAAACTCTTCGGGCAGAGGTCCAGCAGCTTGAACTGGATTATGCACCTTGTCATGAATTGTCCATGGGGATGTCTAATGATTTTAAAATAGCGGTTGAAGAGGGGTCCACTATGGTGCGAATTGGTACAGCCCTAGTAGGCAATGAATCGGAGGTGCAGTAATATGAGTTTAAAATCAAAAATAAAGACATTTTTTTTCCTGGAAGATGAATATGACTATAAAGATGAGGAAATGCTCGAGGAAGAAACGGAGCCCTTCAAGCCTAACAAGCAGGCTGTCCAGCAAAAACAGAATGTAGTAAGCCTTCAAAGCGTGCAAAAAGCATCTAAGGTGATCCTTATGGAACCAAGGATGTATGCCGAAGCACAGGAAATCGCTGACCATTTAAAAAATCGCCGGGCTGTCGTCGTGAACCTTCAGCGTATTGAACAAGACCAGGCGAGAAGGATTGTGGATTTTTTAAGCGGGACCGTGTACGCCATCAGCGGAGATATCCAGCGGATTGGCATGAATATCTTTTTATGTACCCCGGATAATGTGGAAGTGTCAGGGAATATTTCTGAGCTGATGCAAGAACGGGATAACCAAGAGTCGAGGTGGTAGGGTTAATGAATATAGTAATTGGATTAATCGCCCAACTAATAGGGATTTATCAATGGGCTTTGATAATTTATATTTTCATGTCATGGTTCCCTAATGCTAGGGAAACAGCAATCGGTCAATTTTTAGCGCGAATTTGCGAGCCATTCCTGGAGCCGTTTCGTCGAATTGTGCCTTCTATCGGCATGATTGACATTTCGCCAATTGTGGCATTCCTCGTATTGCGATTTGCCATTAGCGGCTTATACCAGCTGGCCACGTGGTTTTAATATCATCGATTTATCGGCAGGGTCTGATTTTAGGCCCTGCTTATTTTTCTATTAAAGGAGTGCCATATGAGTATTTACCAGCATTTCCGTCCTGAGGAACGGGAATTTATCGACCAGGTGATTAACTGGAAAGAATACGTTGAGCAAAATTATGCTCCTAAGTTGACTGATTTCCTGGATCCGCGGGAACAGCAAATTTTAAAAACCGTCATCGGAAAGCATCCTGATGTGAAATGGGAATTGTTTGGCGGGGCTTCAGGTACGGAGAGAAAACGGGCATTTCTGTTTCCGGCGTATTTGGCAGTAAACGAAGAGGATTTCCAACTTAAGCTGTTTGGCATCGAGTACCCTAGTAAGTTCGTGAACATCGAACATCGACAAGTACTCGGAAGCTTGATGTCCCTAGGTCTGAAGCGGGGAAAATTTGGCGATATCTTGATTGATGGAGATACCGTTCAATTTTTTGCTGTTTCTGAAATCGCCGACTATATTAGACTGCAGCTTGAATCGATTGGCAGAGCTTCCATCCGCTTGACGGAGCTTTCGCTGGAAAATGCTGTGACGATCGATGATGAATGGAATGAAATGAGCACGACTGTTTCATCTTTAAGACTAGACACAGTCTTGTCTGGTATCTTTAATCTTTCCCGGCAAAAATCCCAGCTTTTGATCCAGCATGGGCAAGTGAAAGTCAATTGGACAGCTATCGAAAATACAGCTTTTGAATGCGGTGAAGGAGACGTCCTCTCTGCACGTGGGTATGGGCGCGCGAAAATCATTACGGTCGAAGGGAAAACAAAAAAAGATAAATATCGGGTTATTGCCGGAAGAAAAAAATAATTATATAGTAAGGAAGAAGGGTTTTCAGCGTTTTTGTCGAATCATAGCTTTAAGTACATAGGATGAAATGAAATGGGAGGTGGCGTAATGCCTTTAACGCCGTTAGATATACACAACAAAGAATTTAATAAGGGATTTCGCGGATATGATGAAGATGAAGTAAATGAGTTTCTTGACCAGGTGATCAAGGACTATGAAATTATCATCCGAGAGAAAAAAGAACTTGAAGAAAAGATGAGTGAACTGAATTCAAGGCTTGGCCATTTCACAAATATAGAAGAAACCTTGAATAAATCCATTGTCATCGCGCAGGAAGCAGGAGAAGAAGTCCGCCGCAATGCGCTAAAGGAAGCGAAGCTGATCGTCAAGGAAGCGGAAAAGAACGCTGACAGAATCATTAACGAATCCTTATCCAAAGCAAGAAAAATCGCCTTGGAAATTGAAGAATTAAAGAAGCAGTCCAAAGTATTCAGGACAAGATTTAAGATGCTGATTGAAGCGCAGCTCGACATGCTTACTACCGATGATTGGGATCACCTGCTGGAATATGAATTGGATTCAACTGAATTGAAGTCCGCTGCAAGAGAAGAAGAAGATTCACTGGCTTGACGCAAGTACGCTATTTCGCATATAATTCATAACAAAGTGCATTACATGACAGAAACGATGACAGGGACAGTATGGCGTTCTAGCAGCTTGCTTTTTCAGCGAAATGGGGAAGGTGGAAGCCCATTGCAAGCGGATTGCCAGAAAATCACCCGATAGTTCCGAACTGAACATCCAAACAGGATCAGTAAGTACAGGCGTGACATTCGCGTTAAGAATGCTAAGAGGGCAGGATTAACACTTCTTGTCTATTTAGGGTGGTACCGCGGGAATAAAAACCTTCTCGTCCCTTTCCAGGGATGGGAAGGTTTTTTTATTTTCCGGAATCGTTATTTTCATGGATGCAACGGGAAAATTAGGAGGATCAATGGAATGGAATACAAAGACACTTTGCTCATGCCGAATACCGAGTTTCCAATGCGCGGGAACCTTCCAAACCGGGAACCGGAAATTCAGGCAAAATGGGAAGAAATGAAAATTTACGAAAAAGTCCAGAAGCATACAGAAGGCCGCCCGCTGTTCATCCTGCATGATGGACCTCCATATGCAAATGGCGATATCCATATGGGCCATGCATTGAATAAAATCTTAAAAGACTTTATCGTTCGCTACAAGTCAATGAGCGGTTTTTGTTCACCGTATGTTCCTGGATGGGATACACATGGTTTGCCGATTGAGCAGGCCCTGACCAACAAGGGAGTCAAACGCAAGGAAATGACTGTCGCTGAATTCAGGAAGCTTTGTGAAGAGTATGCATATGAGCAAATTCACAATCAACGAGAGCAGTTTAAGCGTCTTGGCGTCAGAGGCGACTGGGAAAATCCTTATATCACACTGAAACCAGAATATGAGGCACAGCAGATTAAGGTGTTCGGTGAGATGGCCAAAAAAGGGTATATCTACAAAGGGAAAAAGCCGGTTTATTGGTCACCATCCAGTGAATCTGCGCTTGCTGAAGCAGAAATCGAATATCAGGATAAACGTTCAGCTTCCATTTATGTTGCTTTCCCAGTAAAAGACGGTAAGGGTATTCTGGACCAGGATGTAGAAATTATTATCTGGACAACCACACCGTGGACTATTCCAGCAAACCTTGGTATTTCTGTACACCCTGACCTTACTTATGTGGTAGTGGAAGCAAATAAGAAGAAATATCTGGTTGCAGAAGGGCTGCTTGAGAGTGTTTCCAAGGAAATTGGCTGGGAAACTGTTTCTGCAGTCAAGAAAGTTGCTGGCAAGGAGCTTGAGGGCATTCTTGCAAAACATCCATTATATGGCCGTGATTCGCTTGTTATGCTTGGAGATCATGTTACGACGGATGCCGGTACAGGTTGTGTGCACACTGCGCCGGGACACGGGGAAGATGACTTCTATGTCGGCCAGAAATATGGTCTTGAAGTTTTATGCCCTGTCGATGATAAGGGTGTAATGACGGCCGAGGCAGAAGGATTTGAAGGTTTGTTCTATGACCAGGCTAATAAGGCAATCACGGAAAAACTGGAGGAAGTTGGTGCGTTGCTGAAGCTTAACTTCATCACACACTCTTATCCACATGACTGGAGAACAAAAAAACCGATTATTTTCCGCGCAACAGCCCAATGGTTTGCGTCCATTAAAGATTTCCGTGGCGAGTTGCTAAAAGCTGTCGAAGAAACAAAATGGGTTCCGGCATGGGGCGAAACGAGATTGTTCAATATGGTCCGTGATCGCGGTGACTGGTGTATATCTCGCCAGCGTGCTTGGGGAGTTCCTATCCCTGTTTTCTACGCTGAAGATGGGCAAGAAATCATCACAGATGAAACGATTGAGCATGTATCAAATTTGTTCCGTGAACATGGCTCAAACATCTGGTTTGAAAAAGAAGCGAAAGAATTGCTTCCAGAAGGCTTCAGCCACCCTGGAAGTCCGAACGGTCAATTTACAAAAGAAACGGACATCATGGATGTTTGGTTCGATTCCGGATCTTCTCACCAGGCAGTGCTTGTAGAACGCGATGATCTTCAGCGTCCAGCAGACCTCTACCTTGAAGGATCTGACCAATACCGCGGCTGGTTTAACTCTTCTTTATCAACAGCAGTTGCCGTAACAGGCAAGGCGCCATATAAAGGAGTACTCAGCCATGGTTTTGCTTTAGATGGCGAGGGCCGCAAGATGAGTAAATCAATCGGAAATGTTGTTGTTCCGGCCAAGGTCATGAACCAGTTAGGTGCTGATATCCTTCGGTTATGGGTTGCATCGGTTGACTATCAATCAGATGTACGTGTATCTGATGCGATCCTTAAACAAGTTGCTGAAGTATATCGCAAAATCCGCAATACGTTCAGATTCTTGCTTGGCAACCTGTCAGACTTCAATCCTGAAACGGATGCTATTCCATTCGAACAGTTGAGAGAAGTTGACCAGTTCATGCTTGTCAAACTGAACAAGTTAATCAACTATGTACGTAATGCTTATGATCACTATGAATTCGCAGGAGTATACCATGCGGTCAATAACTTCTGTACACTTGACTTGAGTGCCTTTTATCTTGATTTTGCAAAAGATGTCCTGTATATCGAAGCAGCAGATAATGCTGAGCGCCGTGCTATCCAGACGGTTCTGCATGAAAGCTTGCTTGCTTTAGTAAAGCTGACTGCACCAATCCTTTCTCATACTGCTGATGAAGTTTGGGCGTTTATCCCATCAGTGAAGGAAGACAGTGTCCAGCTTACGGATATGCCTGAAGCTAAAGAAATTGCCAATGCAAAAGAACTGGAGAAAAAGTGGAATGCATTCATGAAGCTTCGGGACGATGTTCTGAAAGCACTTGAAGCAGCAAGAAACGAAAAAGTGATCGGAAAATCATTAACTGCGAAAGTTTCTTTGTATGTCAACGACAGCACAAAAGAGCTTCTTGACTCCATCTCTGAAAACTTAAGCCAACTGTTCATTGTTTCAGGCTTTGAAATTGCCGGCAGCTATGACCAGGCTCCTGATAATGCGATCAAGCTGGAAAAAGCAGCCATCGTTGTAACAAAGGCTGAAGGGGAAACTTGTGAAAGATGCTGGATTGTCACGCCAGAAGTGGGCAAGGTGGAAGAACATCCAACCCTTTGCGATCGCTGTGCAACTGTAGTGAAAGAAAATTACTAAATAATGCCTACTCCGGGTTTTGAACCCGGAGTTTTTTTGCCAATAATCATTCTGCTTGGGAAATCCTGCAGTTCATGTAAAAAGTTAAGTTGAGTCAGCTTCATGCCTGTGGAAATAATAGCTGTAAACAGGAACGGGGGCAGATGTATGGACGGTAATCTTTATACTATTTACAATGAGCTCCGCGAAACGAGATCTGAATTGTTAACGTACCTGAACAATGGGAATAGAGATAAAAGAATTTTGCTGTATATTCAAGATGAACTTCGAGATATCGAAGCAGCATTGGAAAAAGTCGAAAATGGTGAATATGGAAAATGTGAAATATCCGGAGAATATCTTCCGTACGATTTTTTGCAGACAATCCCAACTGCTAAATCTGTAAGTGATATACACCAAATTGAACAATACGGCCGAAAACCGATATATTCGTGAGTTGTCGCTGGTGAAGAAGAACACATCGCCAAATTGTCCTGGAAAAAATCGCTTATAATTTCCAAGTCGCCAATAAAAATTGATTTTCGCCAATAACTGCCTCATTATCGCCAATAAAATAAATTTTTCGCGAATAAAACATCGGAAATCGCCAATAAAAATATTTTTTCGCCAATAAATAATTTTCACAGTTCCTTTCTGTGAAAATCGTGCTGATTTTAACCATCTTTCAATGTCATTAACAGCATTAAGCTTATAAAATCTGTCGTTTTACTCTTTTATGTGCTAAAATGCAAAGGTATATATGATGATATGGAGGTACCTTTGTGTTTTATTACATAATTGCGCTGTTTGTTATTATGCTTGATCAGCTTACTAAATGGTTGATAGTAAAAACTATGGAGCTTGGAGAGAGCATAAAGGTCATTGATAATTTCTTATATATTACTTCTCACCGTAACCGTGGTGCTGCATGGGGAATCCTGCAGGGACAAATGTGGTTCTTTTATCTCATCACGATTGCAGTGGTTGTTGGCCTCGTCATTTATATTCAAAAAGCGGCTAAAGGGAAGCGGCTGCTAGGAGTATCGCTTGGATTTATGCTTGGCGGGGCAATCGGGAATTTTATTGACAGGGTATACCGGAAAGAAGTGGTTGATTTCATCAATACTTATATTTTTGGTTACGATTTCCCAATTTTTAATATCGCGGATTCCGCCCTTGTCATTGGAGTGGGTTTGCTAATGGTCGATATGATTTGGGAAGAGAGAGAGGCGAAAAGAAAAGCTTATGGAGAAAATGGTACACATCATCCGTGAAGAACAGGCTGGTGACAGAATAGATAAGATCATTTCGACGCTTGATCCTGAGTGGTCAAGAAGCCAGGTTCAGCAATGGATCAAGGATGGCAGCGTCTTAGTTAATGGAACACAGGTGAAAACGAATTATAAAGGCAGTTTGAATGATAGCATCGAAATCATTATTCCTGAACCTGAGATACTGGATGTCATCCCTGAAGAGATGAACCTCGAGATTTTTTATGAGGATCCTGACGTGCTGGTTGTGAACAAGCCTAAAGGAATGGTAGTTCATCCTGCACCCGGACATCTGACAGGAACACTTGTGAATGGGTTGATGGCTCACTGCAAAGACCTATCCGGGATTAACGGAGTATTGCGTCCGGGCATTGTTCATCGGATCGATAAGGATACTTCAGGCCTATTGATGGTGGCTAAAAACGACATGGCCCATGAAAGCTTGGTAAATCAGCTTGTCGCAAAAACGGTAACCCGGAAATATAAGGCCCTTGTCCACGGCAATATTCAGCATGACCATGGCACAATTGACGCTCCGATTGGACGTGATTCTAAGGACCGCCAGAGCATGACGATCGTCGATAAAGGTAAGCATGCTGTCACGCATTTTAATGTACTCGAACGCTTCAAGGATTTTACCTTAGTTGAGTGCCAGCTCGAAACAGGGAGGACACACCAGATCCGGGTGCACATGAAGTATATTGGTTTTCCGCTTGTAGGTGACACGAAATACGGACCTAAAAAGACACTTGATATTGGCGGCCAGGCATTGCATGCAGGCTTGCTTGGTTTCGATCACCCGAGAACCGGAGAGTATCTCGAATTTGAAGCGCCAATGCCTGATTATTTTATAGACCTTGTACAGACTTTAAGAGAAAATGATTGACAAAGTTCTACATGTGTCTTAAGATAACTATAGTTTAATCAGTCCTTTAAGACAGTCCCGTGAGGCTGAGAAGGAAACGGATCAACAAAGGCATTGCGTTTGCCTTGTTGTAATTGACTCTACCCGTTTACCCTCTTGCCAAACAGGCAGGAGGGTTTTTTGAATAAGAAAGTATAAAAAAGACACTTCGAGAATTGTCCAGCTCCAGCGCCTAGCCCCTCGAGATGCTTGTCTAGTGTCTGTCGCCTCCTAGAAACTCCGAAACTTCAACTCCACCGGCTGAAGCAAAAAGCGCTTCTTCCGTTGGAGTCTCCAGTTTCTGCGTTTCTGGGCAGTCGGCTCTACTTTTCGGTTTCGGTCCGCCCAATGAAGTCAAAGAACGACTTCACCGGTCGGCCCTCCGAGGCACAGGACGTGCTAGACCCGCCAGCCACAGGACGTGGCGTTATCGGCGGGCAGCGCTTATCGGGGCTGACCAAGGTGCTTGCGCTTTTCTAGTAAGTCCGTTTTCAAACCACAGACAGAGAAGGAGTGAAAACAAATGACAGAAAAAGCGGTTGTGCTCGATCATCAAGGAATCCGCAGAGCATTGACGAGGATTGCCCATGAAATCATCGAAAGAAACAAAGGAATCGAAGACTGTGTGCTCGTCGGAATCCGCACGAGAGGGATTTTTATCGCCAAAAGACTGGCCGAGCGGATCCGGGAAATTGAAGGTGCTGAAATGCCCGTAGGAGTCCTTGACATCACCTTGTATCGTGATGACCTAACAAAAAAGACGGGTGACCAGGAACCGGAGGTAAAGGGTTCGGATATCCCAGTCGACATTTTGAATAAAAAAGTGATTCTCGTAGACGATGTCCTCTACACCGGGCGTACTGTCCGAGCTGCGATGGATGCCCTAATTGATATCGGGCGCCCGGCAACAATTCAGCTTGCAGTCCTCGTTGACAGAGGACATCGGGAGCTTCCAATCAGAGCAGATTTTGTAGGCAAGAACATTCCGACGTCAAGCTCTGAAAAAATTGTTGTCGAACTGCAAGAAGTAGACAAGGAAGAACGAGTAAGCATTTTTGATAAATAAATAATGCCCTTTTAAAAGCAGTCCAGAGAGGCTGAGAAGGGGGAACACAAAGCGATCGCTTTGTGGGGGCTTTTTTTGCCCAAACCCTCTTTGCAACATCTGGCAAAGAGGGTTTTTGTTTTTTAAAAAGAGAGGGGAATAAAAATGAGCAAACCAATTCTAGATATTAAAGATATCCCATCACCATTCCAATGGTTCACACTAAGCCTTCAGCACTTATTCGCCATGTTTGGCGCAACCATCCTAGTTCCATACCTGGTCGGCTTAAGCCCTGCAATCGCATTGATTTCAAGCGGTCTAGGAACAATTGCTTTCCTGATCATCACAAAATTCCAGGTACCTGCTTACCTTGGTTCATCCTTCGCCTTCATCGCACCTGTCATTGCAGCAAAAGCAGGCGGCGGCCCTGGTGCAGCAATGATCGGCACCTTCCTGGCCGGCCTCGTCTACGGAACGGTCGCGCTGATTATTAAAAAAGCGGGCTATCGCTGGATCATGAGATTATTGCCTCCTGTCGTTGTTGGACCAGTTATCATTGTCATTGGACTTTCGCTTGCGGGTACAGCAGTCAGCATGGCGATGAATGTTCCTGGAACGACCGAGTATAGTCTGCTTCACTTCTCTGCTGCTCTCGTCACACTTGCAGCAACAATCATCTTCTCGATTTATGGAAAAGGGATGATGAGCATGGTGCCGATCTTAGCAGGGATAATCGTCGGTTATGTATACTCCTTGGTAATTGGAATCGTAGACTTCTCAGTAGTCCAAAAAGCCGGATGGTTCGAGTTGCCTGACTTCATCCTCCCATTCGTTGACTACAAAGTGAAAGTAACAATGGAAATCGCACTTTTAATGGTACCGGTAGCAATCGTTACTTTATCTGAACACATCGGCCATCAGCTTGTCCTGAGCAAGATAGTCGGCAGGGACTATATTAAAGAACCTGGCCTGCACCGTTCGATTATGGGCGATGGTATGGCGACGATGATTTCCGGCTTGATCGGCGGACCGCCTAAAACAACTTACGGTGAAAACATCGGAGTGCTGGCAATCACTAGAGTATACAGTGTTTACGTCCTGCTGGGTGCTGCCATCATCGCTACAGTGTTCGGATTCATCGGGAAAATCACTGCTTTAATCAGCTCGATTCCTACACCAGTAATGGGTGGCGTATCGATCCTGTTATTCGGAATTATTGCATCGTCCGGTTTAAGAATGCTGGTAGACAGCAAAATCGACTTTGGCAATACGCGCAATCTCGTCATCTCTTCAGTCATCCTGGTCATCGGGATTGGCGGAGCATTCATTAAGGTATCAGAGCAGTTTCAGATCCAGGGTATGGCCTTAGCAGCAATCATCGGTGTCGTTCTGAACATAATCCTTCCTGGACGCCCAAATATAGAAGAAGACATGTTTGAAGAGGAAACGAAAAAAAAAACTGAAGAAAAGAACGATGTAGCATAGTTTCACCTTTTAAAAAAGTCCAGAGAGGCTAAAAAGGGTGTTATGGGCGAACCGGCTTATTCAACATGCACATAAATTCACGCACACAGCGGATTTATGCCGGCAAGTTCATGCAAAGCACCCTGTTGAACAGACAGGGTGTTTTTTTCTACATAAAAGGAGGCGGACTGATCATGAAATGGGAGCTGCTGACAACATCAAAATTGAGCGTGGATGAAATTCATGAAATTCTTGAAAGTGCGACAGGATTTGCTATTGGGGAGACATGGCAGCCGAAAGGAAAGGTTTTTATCAGCAATTTGTTTTTCGAGCCTAGCACACGGACGAAATCAAGTTTTGAAGTGGCAGAACGAAAGTTAGGTCTCGAGGTTATTCCCTTCGAGATGCAGACATCAAGTGTCTTAAAAGGCGAGACATTGTATGACACTGTCAGGACCCTCGAGGCAATTGGAACAGATGCAGTAGTAATCAGACATAGTGCGGACAATTACTTTTCCGAGCTTCATAAAGGAATATCCATTCCAATCATCAATGCTGGGGACGGAAGGGGGCATCATCCAACGCAATCCCTACTGGACTTGATGACCATCCATCAGGAGTTTTCCAGGTTCACGGGAATCAAAGTAGCGATCATTGGCGATATCCTCCACAGCCGGGTGGCAAGATCAAACGCCGATGCACTTACCAGGCTCGGGGCAAAGGTCATTTTCTCCGGTCCTGATAGCTGGATCAACTTACCTGAACTTCCTGAAGGATGCGAGTATATGGAAGTGGATGACGCTGTCCGCGAAGCAGACGTTGTAATGCTGTTGCGTGTCCAGCATGAACGCCATGATGGAAAAGTTCTTTTCGAAAAGGAAGCTTATCACCAACAATTCGGATTAACCGCCGGGCGGGAAAAATTGATGAAAAAAGACAGTATCATTCTCCATCCTGCACCGGTCAATCGCGGAGTGGAGATTGCAAATGAACTAGTGGAGTGTTCAAGGTCGAGGATCTTTAAGCAAATGGAAAATGGCGTGTATATAAGAATGGCAGTGCTAAAAAAAGCACTTCAAAACAAGAATGGGGGAATTGAGCATGTCCATGCTAATCAAAAATGGCAAACTGCTTACTGAAAACGGATTTGAAACAGTGGATATTTTCATAGAGAATGGAAAAATCTCAAAGATTGGCCCTCAACTCTCCTCCGATGCTGAGCAAATTATTGAAGCAGAAGGAAAGCTGGTGGCACCAGGGCTGATTGATCTGCATGTCCACCTGCGTGAGCCTGGTGGAGAAAAGAAAGAAACGATTGCTACAGGGACGCTTGCTGCAGCAAAGGGTGGTTTTACTACAGTGGCTGCCATGCCTAATACAAGACCTGTCCCTGACTCAAAGGCCCAAATGGAATGGCTGCAGGAAAGAATTCAGGAAACGGCTTCCATAAGGGTCCTGCCCTATGCGTCCATCACCGTTCGCGAACTTGGACAGGAGTTAACCGATTTTGCGGAATTGAAGGAAGCAGGAGCTTTCGCCCTGACTGATGATGGCGTAGGCGTTCAATCAGCGGGAATGATGCTGAAAGCGATGAAAAAGGCAGCGAAATTGGACATAGCGATCGTTGCTCATTGCGAAGACAATACATTGATCAATAAAGGCTCGCTCCACGAGGGGAAGAAAGCGGAAGAACTAGGAATTAATGGAATCCCGTCTGTTTGTGAGTCAGTACATATTGCAAGGGACATCCTTCTTGCTGAAGAGGCAGGCTGCCACTACCATGTCTGCCATATCAGTACGAAAGAATCCGTCAGGGCTGTCAGGGATGCGAAGAAATACGGCATTAAAGTGACCGCTGAAGTAACACCGCATCATTTGCTTTTATGTGAAGACGACATACTAGGAAACGATGCGAATTATAAGATGAACCCTCCGCTCCGGAGCAAAGAAGATCAAGAGGCTTTAATGGAAGGGCTGCTTGATGGCACGATCGATTTCATTGCGACAGATCACGCGCCACATACAAGGCAGGAAAAAGCAGAGGGAATCGAACTGGCGCCATTTGGAATTGTTGGGCTTGAGACTGCTTTCCCGCTATTATATACCAATCTTGTTGAAAAAAAGATGCTCACCCTAAAGGAACTCGTTGACTTTTTTACCATCAAGCCTGCAAAAGCATTCGGGCTCCCATATGGAGAATTGAAGCCAGGTGCGCTTGCAGATATCGTGTTGATTGACTTAAATCAAGAAGAGGAAATCAATCCAGATGAATTTTTATCAAAAGGAAGGAACACGCCGTTTGCTGGCTGGAACTGCAAAGGTTGGCCGGTTATGACGATTGCGAAAGGGAAAATAATCTGGGAAAAGGGAGTTGGTAAGGTATGAAGAAGCAGCTCATATTGGAAGATGGAACGGTGTTTGTAGGAGAAGGCTTTGGCAGCGATGCACAAACTACAGGTGAGGTGGTTTTCAATACCGGGATGACCGGCTATCAGGAAATCTTGTCTGATCCATCCTACTGCGGCCAAATCGTGACCTTGACCTATCCTTTGATTGGCAACTACGGAATCAATAGGGATGACTTTGAATCGATCACACCTGCAATTCAAGGATTGGTAGTCAAAGAACATACTGACTATCCTTCCAACTGGCGATCCGAAATGCCCCTGGATGATTATCTTAAAATGAAAAATATTCCTGGAATTGCCGGAATCGATACGAGGAAACTGACAAAAATTATCCGCCAGCACGGAACATTGAAAGGCATGATTTGCGGCCTGGAGGAAAATGCCGAGGAGATGGTCGCAAAACTGAAAAAGGAAAATCTTCCAAATGACCAGGTGAGACAAGTATCAACCAAGACAGCCTACCCTAGCCCTGGCCGCGGCAATAGAGTTGTACTAGTTGATTTTGGGCTGAAGCACGGGATATTAAGAGAACTGAATAACCGTAACTGCGATGTGATTGTCGTTCCATACAATACGACTGCTGAAGAAATTCTTAGTCTCAGTCCGGATGGCATCATGCTTTCAAACGGACCTGGCGACCCAAAGGACGTTCCGGAAGCAATCGAAATGATCCGCGAATTGCTTGGCAGGTTGCCGCTGTTTGGCATTTGTCTTGGTCATCAGCTATTCGCACTTGCTTGCGGAGCCAATACTGAGAAGATGAAATTTGGTCACCGGGGTTCCAACCATCCGGTGAAGGACTTACGGACAGGGAGGATTGCGATCACAGCCCAAAATCACGGATATACGGTAAAAGAAGAGTCAGTAATAGCAACCGACTTGGAGATCACCCATATTGCCTTAAACGATGGTACAATCGAAGGCCTTTCCCATAAAAAGGTGGCGGCATTCACGGTGCAGTATCACCCGGAGGCATCGCCAGGTCCAGAAGATGCAAATGAATTGTTCGATCAATTTATCGAGATGGTTGAAGCAGAAAAACAGGAGGTTGTCGCAGATGCCAAAGCGTAAAGATGTACACAGCATTTTAGTTATAGGTTCAGGACCGATCATCATTGGGCAGGCCGCGGAATTCGATTATGCTGGAACTCAAGCATGCATCGCATTGCGGGAGGAGGGCTACAAGGTTATCCTAGTCAATTCCAATCCGGCGACCATCATGACGGATACGGAAATCGCCGATGTAGTATATATCGAACCCCTTACACTGGAGTTTGTATCAAGAATCATTCGCAAGGAGCAACCAGATGCAATTCTACCGACCCTTGGCGGACAGACTGGTTTGAACCTGGCTGTTGAATTGGCAAATGCAGGCGTCCTGGAAGAATGCGGAGTTCAAATTCTCGGAACGAAACTAGAAGCGATCAACCAGGCGGAGGACAGGGAGCTGTTCAGGAGCTTGATGAACGAGTTGGGGCAGCCGGTTCCCGACAGTGAAATCATCCATAGCCTTGAAGAGGCGTATGTGTTTGTGGAACAGATCGGCTACCCGGTTATTGTTCGCCCTGCTTTTACAATGGGAGGAACCGGCGGCGGAATCTGCAGCAATGAAAAAGAATTGATTGAAATCGTGACTAGCGGCATCAAAAACAGTCCTGTCGGGCAATGCCTGCTGGAAAAGAGTATCGCCGGATTTAAAGAAATAGAATATGAAGTGATGCGAGACAGCAATGATAATGCAATTGTGGTCTGTAATATGGAAAACTTCGACCCGGTCGGCGTCCATACAGGAGATTCCATCGTCGTGGCGCCTAGCCAGACATTGAGTGACAGAGAATACCAGCTGCTTAGGAATGCCAGCTTGAAAATCATCCGAGCACTCAAGATTGAAGGAGGCTGCAATGTACAGCTGGCGCTTGATCCGGACAGCTTTCATTACTATGTTATCGAGGTGAATCCACGTGTCAGCCGTTCTTCCGCTCTAGCTTCAAAAGCGACTGGCTATCCAATCGCCAAACTTGCAGCCAAAATTGCGGTCGGACTGACCCTTGATGAAATGCTGAATCCGGTCACAGGCAGTACATATGCCTGCTTTGAACCAACACTGGATTATGTCGTGACTAAAATTCCGCGCTGGCCATTTGATAAATTTGAATCTGCCAATCGGACGCTTGGGACGCAAATGAAAGCCACCGGAGAAATAATGGCCATTGGCAGAAACTTTGAAGAGTCTTTGCTAAAAGCAATCCGTTCACTTGAAGCAGATGTCATCCATCTTTCACTGAATAATAAAGCGGAAATCGATGATGATTTGCTTGAAAAAAGGATTCGCAAAGCCGGGGACGAGCGCTTGTTTTATCTTGCCGAAGCAATTCAAAGAGGAATCCCCATCGAAACGCTGCACAGCTGGAGTAAAATTGATTTATTCTTCCTTTATAAATTAGCGGGGATAAAAGCTTTCGAGAAGGAGCTGGCAGCAAAGCCATTCGAGCTTAAAACAGCCAGGGCTGCAAAACAAAAAGGTTTTGCAGATCAGGTCATCGCCGAACTGTGGAATGTGACAGAAAAAGAAGTTTATCAATGGCGGATTGCGAATAAGCTGATTCCTGTCTTCAAAATGGTCGACACATGTGCAGCAGAATTCGAATCTGAAACGCCATACTTTTACGGCACCTATGAAGAAGAGAACGAGTCGATTGTGACGGAAAAGCCAAGCGTGATCGTACTTGGTTCAGGCCCAATCAGGATCGGTCAGGGAATCGAATTCGACTATGCTACCGTTCACTCTGTCAAAGCCATCAAAGAGGCAGGCTATGAAGCAATCATCATCAATAATAACCCGGAAACGGTCTCTACTGATTTTAGCATCTCTGATAAATTGTACTTCGAACCACTAACAATGGAAGACGTCATGAACATCGTGAACCTGGAGAAACCAATTGGCGCTGTCGTTCAATTCGGGGGTCAGACTGCTATTAATCTAGCTTCGAAACTAGTGGAAAGAGGGGTGAAAATTCTTGGCACAAGCCTTGAGGACCTTGACCGTGCCGAGGATAGAAATAAATTCGAACATGCTCTATCGGACCTGGACATTCCGCTGCCAAAAGGAAGTACGGCAAAATCAGCCGAAGAAGCCGCTGTAATTGCAACGGATATTGGTTACCCAGTCCTCGTCCGCCCATCCTATGTTCTCGGCGGCAGAGCAATGGAAATCGTCTATAAAGAAGAAGAGCTGCTTTACTATGTGAAAAATGCAGTAAAAATTAATCCGGATTTTCCGGTATTGATTGATCGATACTTGACCGGTAAAGAAGTAGAAGTTGATGCGATTTCCGATGGCAAAAATGTGTTCATTCCAGGGATCATGGAACATATCGAAAGAGCCGGTGTCCATTCAGGTGATTCAATTGGCGTCTATCCGCCGCAAAGCCTAAGTGAAGAAGTAAAACAAAAGCTAGTTTCCTATACAATTGACCTTGCTAGGGGATTGAACATCATAGGCTTGCTGAATATCCAGTATGTTATCACAAATGAAGACGTTTTTGTTCTCGAAGTCAATCCGCGTTCAAGCAGGACGGTGCCATTCCTGAGCAAGATCACGAATGTGCCGATGGCTAAAATTGCAACAAAAGTTATCCTCGGACAGAGTTTGGAAGACCAGGGATATCAAACGGGACTTTTACGTGAGCAAGAGGGTGTTTTTGTCAAAGTACCAGTATTCTCCTTTGAAAAACTGCGCAGGGTGGACATTACGTTAGGCCCTGAAATGAAATCAACAGGGGAAGTAATGGGTAAGGATACAACGCTGGAAAAGGCGCTATATAAAGGCATGATCGCTGCTGGAATGAAATTCAAGAAGTTCGGAAATTTGCTGCTGACAGTGGCGGATAAGGATAAAGAAGAGGCGCTGGCGTTAGCAAGAAGGTTCTCTAGTATTGGGTATCAGCTGATGGCTACCGAAGGCACGGCCCAATACTTGCAAACTAACGGAATCAAAGTCAAAACAGTCGGCAAAATTGGTTCTCCTGGCGATAACCTGATTGATGTTATCCGTAAAGGCGAAGCCCAGATAGTAATCAATACACTAACAAAAGGAAAACAGCCAGAACGAGACGGCTTCAGGATCCGTCGTGAATCGGTTGAAAATGGCGTACCATGCCTGACTTCACTGGATACAGCGAAAGCGATCTTAGGAGTGATTGAATCGATGACATTCTCAGCAGAGTCTTTAAAGCCGATGGACCGAGCCAAAGAAGGTGTCCTCTTATGATCAAGCAGGAAATTTGCAAAGTTGTCAGCAACAGGCAAATTGCTGACAACATCTTTGAACTAGTGCTCAGCGGTGGAATTTCCGCAGAAATGGGGCAGCCAGGTCAGTTTGTCCATGTAAAAACTGGCGGAGGATTTGATCCGCTTTTGCGCCGGCCGATCAGCATTGCTTCCATTAATGAAGGGACATTCACGATCCTTTTTAGATGGCAGGGAAGAGGCACTGCGCTGCTTGCCGAAAAAATCCCCGGGATGTCCGTTGATGTCCTAGGCCCGCTTGGCAATGGATTTCCGGTCCTGGAGACAAAGCCAGGAGAAACTGCGATTCTTGTTGGAGGAGGGGTTGGAGTCCCGCCGATGTACGAGCTGGCCAAACAGTTGGTCAAAAACGGAGTGAAGGTCATCAGCGTCATCGGTTTTCAATCAGCAAAGGATATTTTTTACGAACAGGAACTAGGGGAATTTGGCGAAGTATATGTAGCAACGGTTGATGGATCATACGGTCAGAAAGGGTTTATAACAGCCATTCTTAACGACCTTGAAGCAGACATTATTTACGCTTGTGGTCCGACTCCTATGCTAAGAGCCATCGAGAATGGGAACTATGCGGCGAAAACCTATCTGTCGCTCGAGGAACGGATGGGCTGCGGCATCGGCGCATGCTTCGCCTGTGTTTGCCACACGAAAGCTGATCCAAAAGGATTTTCCTATAAAAAGGTTTGCAGCGACGGACCTGTATTTAAAGCAGGGGAGGTGGTCATATGAGTGCACTATCGATCGAACTGCCTGGACTTAAGTTGAAAAATCCAGTCATGCCTGCTTCAGGCTGCTTCGGATTCGGAAGGGAGTTCAGCCAATTTTACGACCTGAGCTTGCTTGGCGCCATCATGATTAAAGCCACTACTCCCGAACCGCGCTTCGGAAACCCCACTCCCAGGGTTGCGGAAACTCCAGGCGGGATGCTGAATGCCATTGGCCTGCAAAACCCTGGTCTCAAAAAAGTGTTCAATGAGGAGCTTCCTTGGCTTGACCAATTCAATGTACCAATTATTGCAAACATCGCTGGTTCTACTGAGAATGATTACGTCACAGTCGCAGAACAACTCTCAAAGGCGCCGAATGTAAGCGCGCTTGAACTGAATATTTCCTGTCCCAATGTCAAAACTGGCGGAATCGCTTTTGGTACGGATCCGGAAATGGCAAAGGGGCTGACAAAAAAGGTGAAAGAAGTGTCAGAAGTGCCTGTATATGTGAAGCTCTCCCCTAATGTGACCGACATCGTAAGTATTGCGAAGGCAGTGGAAAATGGCGGAGCAGACGGACTGACGATGATCAACACATTGCTTGGAATGAGATTAGACTTGGCAACAGGACAGCCCATTCTTGCAAATAAAACGGGCGGGTTATCTGGTCCTTCTGTCAAACCAGTAGCCATCAGAATGATCTATGAAGTAAGCCAGCAAGTTTCGATCCCGATCATCGGCATGGGAGGCATCCAGTCAGCCGAGGACGTAGTCGAATTTTTCCTTGCCGGAGCAAGCGCAACGGCAGTTGGGACTCAGAATTTCGTTGATCCCTTCATTTGCCCGAAAATCATTCAAGAATTGCCCGAAGTCCTCGCTAAGCTTGGGGTAGATCATATTTCCGAGTTAACGGGAAGGAGCTGGAAGAAGAATGAAAGACTCGCTTATTATCGCCCTTGATTTTCCAAACAAAGGCCAGGTGCTGAATTTCCTTGAAGCATTCGAAAGCGAACAACTTTTTGTCAAGGTTGGCATGGAGCTGTTTTATTCCGAAGGGCCGTCCATCATCGAGGCGTTAAAAAAGCAGGATCATAAAATTTTCCTTGATTTGAAGCTTCATGATATTCCAAATACAGTGAAAAGGGCAATGAAGGTGCTAGCGAGTTTTGGTTGTGATCTTGTTAATGTCCATGCTGCTGGAGGCTCGGAGATGATGACAGCGGCGCTCGAGGGTTTGGATGCAGGCACACCATCCGGTCTTAAGCGTCCTGATTGTATTGCAGTAACACAGCTGACAAGTACATCTGAAGCCCAGGCCAAATCAGAACAATTCATCACTGGTTCCTTACAGGAATCTGTGTTGAATTATGCGGAATTAGCCAAACGGTCCGGATTGGATGGTGTTGTCTGTTCTCCTTTGGAAGCCGGGATGATTCATCACCGATTAGGATCGGAATTCCATACCGTGACACCAGGAATCCGTCCGCTGGAAAGCGAAATGCAGGACCAGAAACGGACCGCAACCCCTGCGTTCGCCAGAGAACAAGGAATCTCGGCAATTGTCGTTGGCAGGCCGATCACCCATGCTGCTAATCCACTTGAGAGCTATCTGAAAATCAAAAATGATTGGAAGGGTGTCAGATTATGAGAAAAGAAATAGCAGAATCTTTGCTTGAAATAGAGGCAGTAAGCTTGCAGCCAGATAACCCATTTACCTGGTCGTCTGGTCTGAAATCTCCGATCTACTGTGACAACAGACTGACCCTTTCTTATCCAGCTGTCCGCAGAAAAGTTGCTAAAGGATTGACGGATCTCATCGAGCAGCATTTCCCAGAGACAGAGATGGTTGCCGGTACAGCTACAGCTGGCATCCCGCACGCTGCCTGGGTAAGTGAACAGATGGATCTTCCAATGTGTTATGTGCGTTCAAAAGCAAAGGGACATGGAAAAGGCAATCAGATTGAAGGCAAGGTGATGGAGGGCCAAAAAGTCGTGGTTGTAGAGGATTTGATTTCAACTGGCGGCAGCGTTATCGAAGCCGTCCAGGCATTGCGGAACGCAGGCTGTCAGGTACTTGGTGTAGTCTCTATTTTTACATACGAACTGGCAAAAGGAGAGCATCAGCTGAAATCGGCCAATATAGAAGCGCACTCTTTGACTGACTTTAGTACACTGGCAAAAATAGCGGAACAAAAAGGATTGATTACCAAGGAGAACCTTAGTAGTCTGGAAGAATGGAAACAGAATCCAACTGACTGGGCAACAGCTAAAAACTTCTGATCCTCGCAAAAAAGAAGAGACCCTGCTAGGGCTGCAGGGTCTCTTTTGGTTTATCGTTTTAGCTTCAAGATCACATCTTCATCCGGTGTTACATAAACGGTCTGCTGCTGTTCATAAATGACAAAACCAGGTTTAGCGCCGGCTGGCTTCTTTACATGGCGAACCCGGGTAAAATCGACCGGAACTGAGCTTGAATTTCTGGCTTTACTGAAATAAGCAGCAATTTGTGCGGCTTCCTTGATCACATCTTCTGCGGGTTCCTTGCTTCGAATCACGACATGAGACCCGGGAATATCCTTTGTGTGCAGCCAGATTTCATCGCGGCCAGCTACTTTGTTTGTTAAATAATCATTTTGTTTATTGTTTTTTCCGACCAGAATTTCTGTCCCGTCAGTTGCACGATATTTTTCAAGGACGGGTTTTAGGTTTTGTTTCTTCTTATTGCCCTTTTTCTGTCGAGCCCGGATATACCCACCCTCGATCAATTCTTCCCTTATTTCTTCAATATCTTTTGGTGAAGCAGCTTCTACCTGCTGCAACAGGGAGTCAAAGTAGACAACCTCGTCCTGAGCGAGTTGAATTTGCTTCTTTACAATAGCAATGGAGTTCTTTGCCTTCTGGTACTTTGTGAAATATTTTTGCGCATTCTCAGATGGAGTTTTCCGCGGGTCCAATGGGATGGTCACGGTAGCCCCGTTTTCCTCATAATAATTTTCGACCGAGATTTCTTTCCTGCCCTTGTTGACTTTAAAAATATTTGCAGTCAGCAATTCTCCGTAAAGCTTGTGCTGTTCTGCCTTCTTCGCATCCTCCAGGGTAGCTTCCAGCTTCTTAATTTTCTTTTCGTTCTTTTCTTTTTCGTTCGAAAGCAAACGTTCCAAGTCATTTCCGTGCTGTTTGACTCTGTCGCGCTCCGCTTTTCCAAAATAAAAACGGTCAAGAAGCTGACTCAGTGTATCGAACGATTTTGTTTCTCCCTGTAAATGTTCCAGTGGAAGCATATAAAACGCCTCCTTATTGCTTCCGTATGTTACCGTCGGCTTGTAGTGATGTCCTTTTATCGCTTCCATCATCGTTACAAAGGCTTTAGGGAGAGTAGTCCGGTTGACAAGCCCTGCCTTGAAGATAATCTCTCTAGCTAGTACAGGTGATATCCCGGCAAAATTTGCAACCAGCTGCTTATCGATTTTTCCAGCGTTGAAATCAACCACACGGAGGACATCATCTTCCTCAGCCTCAAGAGGATTTAGTTTGTCCTGTTGAGGAGGCAGGATGTATTCCTGGCCAGGCAAGATCGCCCGGTGCGAATTGATCGCGGATGAAATATGCTTAATGCTGTCGAGAATAACGTTCCGGTTCTTATCTACGACAATGATATTGCTGTGGCGTCCCATGATTTCGACAATTAGGATTTTAGATGAAATATCGCCAAGTTCATTCCGGCCTTTCACCTCAAAAATAATCATCCGGTCGAGTCCAGACTGCCTGATATCTTCAATTATAAAGCCTTCAAGATGCTTGCGCAAAAGCATGCAGAACATGGGCGGCTCGTTTGGATTATCATATTGCTCATTGGTGATCTGAACCCTTGCATAGCTCGGATGAGCCGAGAGCAGCAGCTTATAGTTGATCCCATTTGCCCTCAAAGCAAGAATGATTTCGTTTTTATAGGGCTGGTGGATTTTATTGATTCTGCCTCCTTTAAGCAAGGAGGAAAGCTCATGTGTAGTTGCTCTAGTAAACAATCCGTCAAATGACATATAAATTACATCCTTTTCTATTTATCTGGCATGTCGTGGTAAAAGCAATATTGGAGCCCAAAAACAGCTGAATTCCGAAAAAGAGGTCACCAATACCATTTGGAGTCAGCGAGATACCTTCACGCTTCAAACTGGGACGGCCCTCTGAGGCACAGGACGTGGCGTCCTAGGCGGACAACGCTTGTCGGGGCTGACCAAGTCGCCTTCGCTTTTATATTGTCCAGCTGCGGCTCCTAGGAGTCTGTCCGACGGAGTGAAATCCACGTATTTTTATTCAAAATGAATGTTTTTATACAATAAAATGGATGCGTTCTCGCATAATTATACGCTAAAAAATTTTTATTGGACAGACTGCTAGCCCTCGAGACGTTTGTCTAGTGTTCCTAGAAACTCCGAAACTTCCACTCCACCGGCAGAAGCAAAAAGCGCTTCTTTGTCGGAGTCTCCAGTTTCTGTGTTTCTGGGCAGTTGGCTATACATTTCGATTTCAGTCCGCCCAATGAAGTCAAAGAGCGACTTCACTGGGCGGACTTCTGAGGCACAGGACGTGCTAGATCCGCCAGCCACAGGACGTGGCGTCCTAGGCGGACAACGCTTGTCGGGGCTGACCAAGTCGCCTTCGCTTTTATATTGTCCAGCTGCGGCTCCTAGCCCCTCGAGACGTTTCGGTCCGCCCAATGAAGTCAAAGAGCGACTTCACTGGGCGGACTTCCAACGCTTGTCGGGGCTGACCAAGTCGCCTTCGCTTTTATATCTATAAACATCTTATCATTTTTTTGGACAGGGCTGAATAAGCTTTCTTTAGAGTAGGACAAACAAGGAGGAAGTGTGATGGCCCCATGAAGTTCCATGAAATGAATGTACAAGAAATAGCAAATGCCTTAAGAACAAATTTTACAGAAGGATTGGATGAAAAGGAAGTAAAACGCAGAATTAACCAGCATGGGTATAATGCTTTGGCGGAAGGCGAGAAGCAATCCGCCCTGCTGTTATTCTTCAGCCAATTCAAGGATTTTATGGTGCTTGTCCTATTGGCAGCAACATTAATATCTGGTCTTCTTGGTGAGATGATCGATGCAATCGCGATCATTGCCATCGTATTGGTGAATGGCATCTTAGGTTTTTTCCAGGAAAGGAAGGCAGAGAAATCACTCGATGCCTTAAAGGAATTGTCAGCTCCACAAGTCAATGTATTAAGGGACGGGGAATGGGTGAAGATTCCTTCAAAGGAAATTGTACCTGGAGATGTCCTGAAATTCTCAAGCGGGGACAGAATTGGTGCGGATATTCGGTTGATTGAGGCCTGGAGTCTTGAAATAGAAGAGTCTGCACTAACTGGAGAATCATTGCCGGTTCAAAAAAACACCCAACCATTAAAGATCCCGAATCTTGGACTTGGTGATATGGAAAATATGGCGTTCATGGGCACAATGGTCACAAGAGGAAGCGGTATGGGAGTGGTCATCGCTACGGGAATGAAAACAGCGATGGGGCAAATTGCCGACTTGCTGCAAACCGCTGAAGTCCAGGAAACACCTCTTCAGCGCAGACTGGAACAGTTAGGGAAAATCCTCATTATCGCCGCACTATTCCTAACATTGCTGGTTGTTGGGATTGGAGTCCTCCAAGGCCAAGATCTGTACACTATGTTCCTTTCAGGAGTCAGCCTTGCCGTAGCAGCCATTCCAGAAGGACTTCCGGCCATCGTCACCGTTGCGTTGTCCCTGGGTGTCCAGAGAATGATCAAGAAGAATGCAATCGTTCGAAAATTGCCTGCTGTGGAGACACTTGGATGTGCATCTGTCATATGCTCGGATAAAACAGGAACGATGACTCAAAACAAAATGACGGTAACCCATTTATGGAGCGGCAACAAAACATGGAGAGTAGATGGGGTAGGCTATTCTCCTACAGGTTCATTTTTTGATAAAGACATAATCATTCATCCAAAGAGTGAAAAATCACTTCAACAGCTGCTAACCTTTGGAATGCTGTGCAATCATGCCGAAATGATAGAAAAAGAAGGAGAGTATTCTATCGATGGTGATCCAACTGAAGGGGCATTGCTAGTTGCCGCGATGAAAGCAGGATTTCGGAAAAATGTCTTGCTCGAGCAATTTGAAATTGTCAACGAATTTCCGTTTGATTCGAAGCGGAAAATGATGAGTATGATCGTAAAAGATAAAGTAGGAAGAAAGTTTGCTGTCGTTAAGGGAGCACCCGATGTTTTGATCGGATTAAGTAAATCCATCCTCTGGAATGAAAAGCAGCAGCGGTTAACGAAAGAGCTAACCGCAAATGTCCAGGAGGCGATTGACGAGCTAGCAGGAAATGCATTAAGAACCATTGCGATCGCCTTCAAGCCAATTCCACAAGGAACGATGATCCTAAGTGAAGAGGAAGCGGAACAAGATCTGATATTCATCGGGCTGCAAGGAATGATCGATCCGCCTCGCCCTGAAGTGAAAACAGCCGTAAAGGAATGCAGAGATGCTGGAATCAAAACAATCATGATTACCGGTGACCATGTCATCACCGCGAAGGCTATCGCCAAACAATTGGGAATTTTAACAAAAGGCAGCAAAGTGATAGAAGGAAATACGTTAGCTACGATGTCCGTCTCAGAACTGGAGGATTGTGTAGACGATGTTTCTGTTTTTGCCAGAGTGTCTCCTGAGCATAAAATGAAAATCGTTAACGCATTGCAAAACAGAGGACATATCGTCGCGATGACAGGGGATGGAGTGAATGATGCTCCGGCCATCAAAGCGGCCGATATCGGGGTGGCGATGGGGATTACAGGCACCGACGTCGCGAAAGAAGCCTCGTCTCTAGTACTTCTTGACGATAATTTCGCGACGATTAAAGCAGCCATCAAAGAAGGTCGGAATATCTATGAAAATATTAGGAAGTTTATTCGCTACCTTCTTGCCTCAAATGTAGGTGAAATATTGGTTATGCTTTTTGCAATGATTCTTGGATTGCCGCTCCCGCTCGTTCCGATTCAAATTCTCTGGGTAAATTTGGTTACAGATGGCTTGCCTGCAATGGCTTTAGGGCTTGATAACGCGGAAGACGATGTGATGAAGAGGGGGCCGCGACATCCTAAGGAAAGTGTCTTCTCTCGCGGATTAGGCTGGAAGGTCGTTTCGCGGGGTTTCTTGATCGGCTTGATGACGTTGATCGCATTCATCGTTATTTATCAAAGAAATCCTGAGGATCTTATGTATGCACAGACGATTGCCTTCGCAACGCTTGTCGTGGCACAGCTAATCCATGTGTTTGACTGCAGGAGTGAAAAATCGATCTTTGCTCGTAATCCATTTGGAAATAAATATTTGGTTTGGGCAGTACTTTCCTCGCTGATGTTGGTTTTGGTAGTCATTTATTCTCCTGCCTTGCAGCCAATATTCCATACCGTCCCGATTCTGCTGATTGACTGGCTGCTGATAATAGGCTTATCTGCCATTCCAACCTTTTTGCTTGCCGGAACATTTTATGCAAGAAAAACAAAGAGAAATATGATATAATCCGTTAGGTAATAGAGAAGCCTCTATTGCCTTTCTTTTTTTACATATAGTTCCTGTTCCATATGGACAGATTGGATGTGTCTGGAATGATCGTCAGTATGACTGGGTTTGGAAGGAGCAAGGCAGCAACGGAACGTTGCACGGTAACGGTGGAAGTAAAAACGGTCAATCACCGTTTTTGTGAATTCCATATTCGATTGCCGAGACAGCTTCTCAAAACCGAAGAAAAAATTAAAAAAAAACTTGGCGAACACATTAAAAGAGGAAGAGTCGAAGTTTTTGTCACTTTGGAGGGAGAAGGGATCGTCAGCCGAAGAGTACATATTGACTGGGAAGCCCTTGACGAATTTGTTGATAACATATCCGCGATTAAAAACAGGTACAGTTTAGCGGGAGATTTGGAAATCCGAGATATTGTCAACAGGGATGATATTGTTCACATTGAAGAAAAGGAAACCGATAATGATGAGTTGGATACGCTTGTGCTAACTGCAGTGGAAGAGGCGGGTTTAAAGCTAGTCGAAATGCGCAGATTAGAAGGTCAAGCTCTTCAAAGGGATGTCTTGAAATATATAGATCAGGTGTTAAAGCATCTTTCCCATGTAAAACAACTTGCCCCAGATGTTGTGGAGCAGTATCGTGAAAGGCTTAGAAAAAAGCTAGCTGACCTCATGGAAGCCAATGCAGCGGATGACAGGTTCATGACAGAAGCCGCTTTTTTTGCTGATAAAGCCGACATCAGTGAGGAAATTGCCCGCCTTGAAAGTCATGTGAGCCAATTCAATGAAATTTTGAAAGCGGACGAACCTCTTGGAAGGAAATTGGATTTTCTCCTGCAGGAAATGAATCGCGAAGTTAACACGATTGGCTCCAAAGCAAACGATGCTAGAATTGCCAGGGAAGTTGTCGAGATGAAAAGCCTCCTTGAAAAGGTTAAGGAACAAGTGCAAAATATGGAGTGAGTTTAGAAGGCGCCGTTAAGGGCCAAAATAATTAACTGATGATTGGGGGACCATCATGGCAATTAAGCTTATTAATATAGGCTTCGGCAATATAGTTTCTGCTAATAGAATCATTTCTATCGTAAGTCCTGAATCAGCTCCGATCAAACGGATTATCCAGGATGCACGGGACCGAGGATCGTTAATAGATGCAACATATGGAAGGCGAACCAGGGCTGTCATCGTGATGGACAGCGACCATGTCATTCTTTCTGCGGTACAGCCGGAAACAGTGGCAAACCGTTTGATTGATCGAGAGGATATTTTGGATGAAGGGTAGGACGTGTTCATGCAGGAAAAAGGATTGTTAATTGTACTTTCAGGACCATCCGGGGTCGGCAAAGGAACGGTTCGGAAAGAATTATTTTCCCAGCCGGATACCGCTTTCGAATATTCCGTTTCAGCAACCACCCGGCTTCCTCGTGAAGGAGAACGGAATGGAGTAGATTATTTCTTTAAAACAAGGGAAGAATTTGAAGAGATGATCAGGGACGACCAACTGCTCGAGTATGCAGAATTTGTAGGCAATTACTATGGAACACCTGTCGAGTACGTCCGCGCAACGCTTGATGCGGGGAAGGATGTTTTCCTTGAAATTGAAGTTCAGGGAGCGAGCCAGGTAAGAAGGAAATTTCCTGAAGGACTGTTCATTTTCCTAGCTCCGCCTAGCCTTTTAGAGCTGGAAAACCGAATTGTTACCAGGGGGACGGAAACAGAGGATATCATCAAAGGCAGAATGAAAGCGGCAAGGGAAGAGCTTGAGATGATGGAATTATATGATTATGTTGTGGAAAACGACCAAGTTGAAAGAGCGGCAGGGCGCATCAAATCGATTGTCATAGCTGAGCACTGCCGCAGAGAACGGGTGCAACACCGCTATAAAAAAATGCTGGAGGTAGATTAAATGCTGTATCCATCTATTGATTCTTTAATGACTAAAATTGATTCGAAATATTCTTTAGTGTCAGTTGCGGCCAAACGCGCACGCAGCATGCAGGTTCATTATGATCCGAAACTCGAAAAATACATTTCCAAAAAATTTGTTGGGAAAGCGCTAGAAGAAATCAACGCTGATAAACTTCACTTCAAAACAGCCGGAAGTCATGAAGAGTTGAATATCAACGAATAACACCGTGATAACAACCTTTTTTATTGGGTTGTTATTTTTTGTTGTTTAGGAAGTATGCAAGGAATATATCATCCCTCTGCCATGATTATTCTGCGAAAAAATGGTATAGTTCAATCATAATGATAGTATCTAGTTAAAATGGGGGTACTCTGACATGCTGAACGGAAAAAAGATTCTATTGTGCGTCACTGGGGGGATTGCTGTATATAAAAGCGCGGCGCTGACAAGCAAGCTGACTCAGGCTGGCGCAGAGGTAAAAGTAATCCTGAGTGAATCAGCAGCAAAATTTGTTACTCCGCTCACATTCCAGGCATTGTCCCGGAGTGAGGTGTATACCGATACATTTGATGAAAAAAACCCGCAAAAGATTGCACATATCCACCTGGCGGATTGGGCGGATTTAATCCTCGTTGCACCGGCCACTGCCAATATCATTGGCAAGCTTGCGAACGGAATTGCCGACACGATGATCTCCACAACATTGCTTGCCGCTGTTGCCCCCGTGTGGATAGCACCGGCTATGAATGTGCATATGTATCAACACCCAGCTGTGACGAAAAATATCGAAACTCTTAGGGGCTTCGATTACGAATTCATTGAACCAAGTGAAGGCTATCTGGCCTGTGGATACACAGGGAAAGGCCGCCTAGAGGAACCAGAGACAATTGTAGAGAAAGTCAGCCAATTTTTCCGAACCAAAAACTGGGGGCTTTCAGGAAAAACGGTTTTGATCACTGCCGGGCCTACAAGGGAAAAAATCGATCCAATCCGGTTTCTCACCAACCATTCAACTGGAAAAATGGGGTATGCGATTGCCGAGGAAGCGGTAAGGATGGGGGCGAAGGTCATCCTTGTTTCTGGTCCGGTATCGCTTGCTCCGCCAAAAGGGGCGGAGCTAATAGAGGTAGAAAGCGCCGAAGAAATGTACCGTGCTGCACTTGAGTATTTCGCGAAAGCAGATGCTTTGATCGGAACCGCTGCTGTCGCAGATTACCGGCCTAAATATATCCAGAAAGATAAGATGAAGAAAAAAGAAGGTGAACAGGCACTTGAGCTTGAACGGACGAAAGATATCCTTTTTGAACTAGGAAAAAGAAAAGAGGCTCATCAAGTCATCGTTGGCTTCGCAGCTGAAACCACTGAGATCGAAAAACATGCTATAGGCAAGCTCGCCAGGAAAAATGCTGATCTCATCATTGCCAACGACGTAAAACAGAAAGGGGCCGGATTTGGTGTGGATACTAATATAGTTACTATCTACAAAAAAGACGGCAGCAAGCTCGAACTACCTCTCATGGCCAAAACGGAGGTTGCCCGGCGGATCCTCTCGGAAGTCAGTCTACTTTTAAAACGGGATGATAGCCTATGAATATAGCGGGTGTTATTGTCGATGTACCTGCCAAGCAGACGGATAAAACATTTGACTATAAAATTCCTGATAAGTTCCTGGACGTCATTAAACCTGGAACAAGGGTCATCGTTCCTTTTGGTCCACGGAAAATCCAGGGATTTGTTACAGAGCTAAAAGATCAGTCAAGCTTCGCTAAGCTGCGTTCCATCATTGAACCACTGGATTTAACCCCGGTATTGAATGAGGAACTGCTGCTTCTTGGGGCGTGGCTGACAGAACACACATTAAGCTATAAAATTTCAGTTTACCAAGCGATGCTTCCAGCTGCGCTAAAGGCAAAATACGAAAAGAAGCTTGTTCTTTCGAAGGGGACAGAAAAAAGTGAATTACCAAATGATCTGGTCGATTTGTTTTTAGATCATCGAGAGATAAAGTGGGACGATGCAGTTGCAAAGGGGCTTGTTCAGAAACTGCAGAAGGAGGCAGCCGCCGGCAGGGTCGAGGTTGTCTATCAGGTGAAGGACAGGGTGCGCAAAAAAATGCTTAAGCATATTTCTCCTGCGTTGGAAACAGAGCAGCTGCAAGCAGCAAGAACAGAGCTTCCCTCACAGGCATCTGGACAGCAAGCAGTCATTGATTTCTTCCTGGAACATCCTGAGCCCGTGGAACAGCGCCTGCTTTTGACGACTTTAGGAATCTCTCAAGCAACCGTTCAGTCACTTTTGAAGAAGGGAATCGTGAAGACGGAAGAGTTGGAAGTCTACAGAGACCCTTATTCGGAAAGAAAATTTGAAAAGAGAGTTTCCCTTAAGCTGACGGTTGAGCAGGAAACTGCAATCAGACCGATACTTTCTTCGATTGAAACGGAGCAGCATGAAGTCTTCCTATTATATGGAGTAACAGGCAGCGGCAAAACGGAAATCTACCTTCAGTCGATCCAGGAAGTCTTGCGCAAAGGAAAAGAAGCAATTGTGCTAGTGCCAGAAATATCATTGACCCCGCAAATGGTCACCCGGTTCAAGGAGCGGTTCGGTGATCTCGTTGCCGTGATGCACAGCGGCCTATCGGCAGGGGAGAAATATGATGAGTGGCGGAAAATTCAACGCAAAGAAGTCAAAGTAGTCGTAGGAGCACGGTCAGCCATTTTTGCTCCATTCGAGAACATTGGCATTATCATCATTGATGAAGAGCATGAAACAAGCTACAAACAGGAAGAAAACCCACGCTATCATGCCAGGGATGTTGCGATTCAAAGGGCTAAAACATTTGCGTGTCCGGTCGTTCTCGGCAGCGCAACACCGTCACTTGAATCCTTCGCCAGAGCGCAAAAGGGGCGATATACCTTGCTGTCTCTTCCAAAAAGGATGAACAATCAAGCGTTGCCTGCAGTTGAGATTGTCGATATGCGGGAAGAACTTCGGTCTGGAAATCGCTCGATGTTTTCGGTAAGGCTGTTTGAAAAAATAAAGGACCGGCTTGAAAAAAAAGAACAGATGGTCCTGTTTTTAAATAAGCGCGGCCATTCTTCTTTTGTTATGTGCCGCGATTGCGGTTACGTGATGAATTGTCCACATTGCGACATTACACTGACCTACCATCGATATAATGAACAGATGAAATGCCATTATTGCGGGTATGAAGACAAGGTACCGACTGTGTGTCCTGAATGCCATAGTGAGCATATCCGTTATTTCGGCACCGGAACCCAAAAAGTGGAGGAAGAGCTGCTCAAACTGATCCCAGAAGCTCGGATTATCAGGATGGATGTGGATACGACTGGACGGAAAGGGTCACACGAAAGACTGTTGAATGCATTCCAGGATGGACAAGCCGATATTTTGTTGGGGACGCAAATGATTGCCAAAGGGCTAGACTTTCCGAACATAACGCTTGTAGGTGTACTTTCGGCAGACACGATGCTGAACCTCCCGGATTTTCGATCTTCAGAAAAAACATTTCAGCTTTTGACTCAGGTCAGCGGTCGTGCTGGAAGGCATAAGCTTCCGGGTGAGGTAGTTATCCAGACTTATTCCCCCGAACATTATAGTGTGGAGCTGGCAGGAACCCAGGATTACGACCGATTTTATCAGCAGGAGATGTTGATGCGAAAGGGTCATCAATATCCTCCGTTTTATTATTTATCGCTTGTGACAGTCAGTCATGAAGAATTGATGAAGGCAGTAGCGGTTACCGAGAAAATTGCCCAATTTATTCATTCCAGACTATCTAAGGATGCAGTAGTGCTCGGACCGGTTGCGTCGCCGATCCCTCGCATCAATGATAGATATCGCTATCAATGTTTGATAAAATACAAAAAGGAGCCAGAACTAAGCACTGCGTTAAAATCGATACTGGAGCATTATCAGCAGGAAATGGGATCAGGCGGGCTGCAGATTTCCGTTGACCTGAATCCTTATATTATGATGTAGTGCTTTTTATGAAAACAGGAAAGTTTACAGCTAAGGCTGTTGGAACAAGCTAATAATGCAAATGGAATTTTTGGAGGATTTATTTTGGCAGTAAGAAAAATAGTAATCTTCCCAGCAGAAATATTGGAGCAGGAGTGCGAAACAGTCACGTTATTCGATAAAAAGCTTTCCAAACTGCTGGATGATATGTACGAGACAATGATCGAGTTTGATGGAGTCGGCCTTGCCGCTCCACAAATTAATATAAAGAAACAGATTGCGATTGTCGATATTGACGATGAGCATGGCACAATGGAGCTGATCAACCCAGTGGTTCTTGAAACTAGCGGGGAGCAGACCGGGCCAGAAGGGTGCTTGAGCTTTCCGGGAGTATACGGAGAGGTAACCCGGCCTAATTATGTGAAGGTGAGGGCACAAAACCGGAAAGGACAGACATTTGAAATCGAAGCAGAGGAGTTTTTAGCAAGGGCGATTCTGCATGAAATCGATCATCTGCACGGTGTGTTGTTTACCACGAAAGTGTTGAAATATATGGAAGAAGCTGACTTAGAGGAGTTGAACCAGGAATGACAAGAATTGTATTTATGGGAACTCCGGACTTTTCCGTACCGATTTTGCGAAGGCTAGTTGTGGAAGGCTATGAGGTAGTCGGTGTGGTCACACAGCCTGATCGCCCTGTTGGCAGAAAGCGACTACTGACTGCGCCGCCGGTAAAAACAGAAGCGCTGAAGCATGGCATCCCTGTTTACCAGCCGGAAAAAATCCGTCAAAAGGAAGAACTGGAGAAAATCTTTGCCCTTGAACCAGATTTAATCGTCACTGCTGCCTTTGGACAAATATTGCCAAATCAGCTGTTAAAAGCACCAAAGATGGGCTGTATTAATGTCCATGCTTCGCTATTGCCAGAACTGCGAGGCGGAGCACCAATCCATTATGCGATCATAGAGGGAAAAGAGAAAACGGGAATTACGATTATGTATATGGTTGAAAAGCTGGATGCAGGGGATATTCTGGCACAAGTGGAAGTTCCCATCACAGAAACAGATACGGTAGGGTCTTTGCATGATAAAATGAGCGTTGCCGGGGCGGACCTCTTATCTGAGACGATTCCGAAGCTAGTACGCGGAGAAATTACTCCGATCCCGCAAAAGGAAGACGAAGCGACTTTTGCCTGGAATATCAAGCGGGAACAGGAGAAAATTGATTGGACCAAATCAGGAAACGCTATCTACAACCATATCCGCGGCATGAATCCATGGCCGGTTGCTTATACGACAATGGATGGGGCAGTAATGAAGATATGGAGTTCTTTAAGGACGAACTACAAAGGAAGTGAGCAAGCGGGTACCATCGTCAGACTGGAAGACGACGGTTTTATAGTGGCAACTGGAGATGATATTGCGATTAAGATTACCGAGCTCCAGCCATCTGGCAAGAAAAAGATGGACGCTAGGCAATTTCTGTTGGGGGCAGGGGCGAACTTAGAGCCCGGCGTAAAGTTAGGAGATTAACATGAGCAAAAAGAAAAATGTCAGGGATGCCGCATTGCAACTCCTGGAAACGGTTGAAAAGAACCAGGCTTACAGCAATTTGCTTCTAAATAATGCAATAAAAACAAATGAAATTAGTGCAATTGATATCGGCTTGCTGACTGAATTAGTTTATGGGACTTTACAGCGCAAAATGACCCTTGATTTCTACCTTAAGCCATTTATCGAGAAAAATAAGAAATTGCAAACATGGGTCGTCAATTTACTTCGCATGACCGTTTATCAAATGGTGTATTTAGATAAAATACCAGATAGAGCAGCAATTTTTGAAGCAGTTGAAATTTCGAAGCGGCGCGGACACAAAGGCATTGCGAGCCTGGTGAACGGTGTTCTTCGCAGCATTCAGCGAAACGGACTTCCTCAACTTGCTACGATAATCGATCCTGCAGAAAGAATTTCCATTGAGACTAGCCATCCATTATGGTTAGTCAGGAGATGGGTCGTCCAGTTTGGGATAGAAAAGACAAGGGAAATGTGTGAAGTGAATTTGACTGTTCCCCTGCAGACAGGAAGAGTCAATTTGACAAGGATTTCCCGTGAGGAGTGCCTAGCGTTGCTCGAGGAAGAAGGCTTTGAAGTGGAACCAAGCCCAATCCTGCCGGAAGCCATTAAATGCCTCCGCGGCAATCTCGCCTCTTCCAAAGCATTTCATTATGGTTTATTGACAATTCAGGATGAGAGTTCTATGCTAGTTGCCCACGCACTTGGAATAGAGGAAGAAGAGATCATCCTCGATGCATGTGCTGCCCCTGGGGGGAAATCAACTCATATTGCAGAAAAGCTTGGAAATAGCGGCAAAGTAATCTCCCTAGACCTTCACGAACATAAGGTGAAGCTGATTTCCCAAACGGCTGAACGACTTGGGCTAGGAAATATCGAGGCGCAAAAAATGGATAGCCGAGAGGCGGCGCAAAAATTTCAGCATAAATCGATGGACCGTATTTTACTCGATGCCCCCTGTTCAGGACTAGGTGTAATGAGACGAAAGCCTGACATGAAATACACGAAGAAAGAACAGGATCTCAGTCAGCTGAAAGCCATTCAGCTAAGCCTTCTAGAATCAGTAGCGCCATTGCTGAAAGAGGAAGGTACGCTTGTTTATAGTACATGCACAGTGGATCGGGAAGAAAATCAGGAAGTGATAGACATATTTTTGCGCAAGCATCCTGAATTCTCGGGAGATCCAACACTTGCAGAAAGAATGCCAGAGGCAATCAGGCCATTGATCAATGACTTCGAGGTTCAAATCCTTCCTCAGGACTTTGGCTCTGATGGGTTTTACATTGCGTGTTTGAGAAAGAAGGTAGAATAATGAAACAGGAAAAAACAACAGGAACTATAGCGACAGAAGCAACAGTCAAGAGATCCATTTATTCCCTTCAACTGAATGAATGGAGAGACTGGCTGAAGGAGCAAGACGAAAAGCCTTTTAGGGCGGAACAGATTTATGACTGGCTTTACAAAAAAAGAGCAGCATCGTTCGAGGATATGTCGAATCTTTCAAAGTCTTTACGGGACAAATTGGAACAGCATTTTGTGCTGACAACACTCCATACGATCATCCAGCAAACATCATCTGACGGAACAATCAAGTTCCTGTTTGAACTGCATGATGGGGTTTCAATCGAAACCGTGCTTATGAGACATGAATATGGAAATTCAGTTTGCGTCACTACTCAGGTTGGCTGCCGAATTGGCTGTACTTTTTGCGCTTCTACACTTGGAGGGTTAAAAAGGAACCTCGAGGCAGGAGAAATTGTTGCCCAGGTCGTAAAAGTACAACAAACTCTCGATGAAACAGATGAGAGAGTGAGCTCCATTGTCATCATGGGAATCGGTGAACCATTTGATAACTATGACCATATGCTTGCCTTCCTAAAAATCATGAATCATGAGAAAGGCATGAATATCGGCGCTCGTCATATTACCGTTTCAACAAGTGGTATCATACCGAGGATTTACCAATTTGCTGATGAAAATATGCAGATTAACTTTGCGATTTCTCTGCATGCTCCAAATACGGAGTTGCGCAGCAGATTGATGCCAATCAACCGAGCCTATAAGCTTCCCGATTTAATGGATGCGGTCCGCTATTATGTGAACAAAACAGGTCGCAGAATTAGTTTTGAATATGGGCTATTTGGCGGAGTGAATGATCAGGTGGAGCATGCGGAGGAGCTTGCCCAGCTCGTAAAAGGATTGAAATGCCATATCAATTTGATTCCCGTAAATTACGTACCTGAACGTGATTACGTAAGAACACCTAAGAGACAGATCTTTCAATTTGAACGCACCCTTCGCGACCTCGGAGTGAATGTGACAATAAGAAGAGAACAAGGGCATGACATTGAAGCAGCTTGCGGACAACTTCGGGCAAAAGAAAGAAAAGAAGAGACGAGGTGACAAGATGAAGGCTGTTTTCATGACAGACAGGGGAAAAATCCGCCTGCATAATGAAGACAATGGCGGCATCTTTATGAACCCTCACGGACAGCGCCTTGCCATCGTAGCAGATGGCATGGGCGGCCACCGTGCAGGAGACGTAGCTAGTGAAATGACAACCCAGCATTTAAAACTGCTCTGGGAAAAGTCAACAAGAATACATACAGCAGAAGAAGCAGAACAATGGCTGCGGGAAGCGGTAGTGCAGGTTAATCAAGAAATTTTCCAGCATTCCTTGCATCATACAGAATGTGAAGGCATGGGCACGACAATTGTCGCCTCCATCTGTACGAATCTGTTCGCAACAGTGGTGAACATCGGTGACAGCCGCTGTTATTTGCGGAATGAATCAGGGTTCAAACAGTTAACGGAAGACCATTCTCTTGTCAATGAACTCGTTCGTTCTGGACAAATTTCAAAGGAAGATGCAGAGCATCATCCGCGTAAAAATGTGCTCTTAAGAGCCCTTGGAACCGAAGAATTAGTGGAGATGGACATTAAGACGATCATATTTGAAGAAGAGGATGTGCTGTTGCTTTGTTCAGACGGACTTTCCAATAAAGTCAGCCAGGAAGAAATGGCAAGCATCCTTTCTGACACTAATTTGTCTCTGGAAGAGAAAGCCGAAGAATTTATCAAAATGGCCAATCAGTATGGCGGCGAAGATAATATTACTCTTGCAATCGTCGAATACCAGGAATTCAACGAGGGCAGGTGAAAAATATGATCAACGGAAAAAGAATCAGCGGTCGATATAAAATCAAGGGAATGATTGGCGGCGGCGGGATGGCAAATGTCTATCTTGCGCATGATATGATCCTTGACAGGGATGTTGCAGTCAAAATGCTTCGTCTTGATTTTGCCAATGACGAAGAATTCATTCGCAGATTCCACAGAGAGGCTCAGTCCGCAACGAGCCTTACCCATCCGAACATCGTTAGTATATATGATGTGGGAGAAGAGGACGGACTGTATTATATTGTAATGGAATATGTCGAGGGTCAGACACTGAAACAATACATACAGCGCCATGCTCCAGTTCCAGTTACGGAAGCTCTTGAGATAATGAAACAGGTGACATCCGCAATCTCTCATGCTCATCACAATCACATTGTTCATCGTGATATCAAGCCACATAATATTTTAATAGATAAAAACGGGATGGTTAAGATCACGGACTTTGGCATTGCAATGGCATTGAGCGCTACGAGTATTACCCAGACGAATTCGGTGCTCGGGTCTGTGCACTATCTGTCACCAGAACAGGCCAGAGGCGGCATGGCAAATAAAAAATCAGATATTTATTCAATCGGGATCGTTATGTTTGAATTGCTTACAGGCAGACTCCCTTTTTCAGGTGAATCGGCCGTATCCATCGCATTGAAGCATCTTCAATCAGAAACGCCATCTTTAAAAAGATGGAATCCGGAAATTCCCCAGAGTGTTGAAAATATCGTGCTCAAGGCGACTGCGAAGGATCCATTCCATCGATACGACAATGTCGATGAAATGGAAGATGATTTACGGACATCGCTTGATGATAGCCGTTTGAACGAAGGCAGGTTTATTATACCGGTGGATGATGAAGCTACGAAAGCGATTCCTATTATTACAAATGACCGGCCTTATCATAATTCAGATGAAACTATTATCCGTAAAGATGCTCAAAATGCATTGGAACAGGCAACGAAAGAGAAAAAAAACCGGAGAAAGAAATGGCCCGTTATTTTAACTGTGCTGTTTTTGCTCATCCTGACTTCGGGTATTGTCATGGTGACTTTGGGTCCAGAGCTGTTTGGGCCAAAGGATAAGAAAGTGCCGGACGTAAGTGGCATGGAACTAGAAAAAGCAGTCGCTGAACTCATGTCCACTGGTTTTATTATTGGAGACAAAAAAGAGGTGAGCGATGAAGAAATTGAAGAAGGAAATGTTATCAGAACTAATCCGGAAGCTGGTAAAATGATCAAAGAAGGAAATGAAATTGACTTGTATATCAGTACCGGAAAAGCAGAATTGGAAATGTCGGATTACACCGACAGGAACTACGACGATGTAGTCAAACTGTTAGAAGGAAAAGGCTTTAAAGACATCCAAAAAACCGAAGAGCATGACGACAGCGAGCCTGGTACAATTCTGGAACAATATCCTCCCGGCGGGGAATTTGTCGTTCCGGCAGACACCATATTAGAATTCAAAGTCAGTATTGGGCCAGAATTGGTTCCTCTCGGTAATTTAAAGGAATACAATCAACGAAACCTCGATCTGTATGCGGACACCACCGGACTTATAATAGAGAGTTCGGAGGAGTTTCATGACACAGTACCGGCTGGATTGGTTATTTCCCAAAACCCTGAAGCAGGAACAGAGCTCCCGCCAGGAAGTAAGGTAAGCGTTGTAATTTCAAAAGGGCCAGAACCTGTTCCAAAAGAAAAAACGCTTGAAATTACAGTACCATACCAGCCTAAAGAAGAAGGAGTTCCACAGAAGATCACGATCTATATAAATGACGTAAACCATACCGATGAAACTCCAGTCAACACGATTGACATCACTGAGGACACATTGGTGAGTCTTGATTTCCTAATTGCGCCTGGCAAAAAGGGAGAGTATCGAATCCTGCGGGATGGAGAGATTTTTGATAGTGGTAGCGTTGATTATCCAGAAGACTAACAGACAGGGAGTGTTGCTATGCCTGAGGGCAAAATTATCAAGGCGCTGAGCGGTTTTTATTATGTTTCCAATGAGAATGGGGTAGTTCAATGCCGCGGGAGAGGAATTTTCCGTAAGAATAAAATTACCCCCCTTGTTGGCGACGAGGTGGTTTTTCAAGCCGAAAATGACAAAGAAGGCTATATCCTCGAAGTGAAAGAACGGAAAAATGAGCTTGTTCGTCCACCAATTGCAAACGTGGACCAGGCTATCCTTGTTTTTTCGGCAGTAGAGCCTGAATTCAGTACAGCACTGCTTGATCGGTTCCTTGTCCTAGTTGAATATAATCATATTAAGCCTATCATTTGCATTACAAAAATGGATTTAACGAATGACGAGCAAAAATCAAGGCTTGATGGATTTGCAGGAGATTATCGAAATGCTGGATATGAAGTCATTTTTACTTCCTCAGAAACTTCTGAGGGCCTTGAGAAGTTAAGCCCCCACATCGAAGGCAAGATATCTGTTTTCGCAGGGCAGTCTGGTGTTGGAAAGTCGTCTCTGCTCAATGCCATCAGACCTGATCTCGACTTGAAAACGGACGTTATCTCCTCGCATCTTGGACGAGGAAAGCATACAACAAGGCATGTGGAGTTACTCTCGATTAAAAACGGTCTTGTAGCTGATACACCGGGCTTCAGTTCTCTGGAATTCACCGATCTGGAGGTCGAGGAATTGAACGCATGCTTTCCTGATATCGCTCAAATTAGTGAGGATTGTAAATTTCGAGGCTGTCTTCATATGGCTGAGCCTAAATGTGCTGTCAAAACAGCAGTCGTGTCAGGTACACTACCTGAGTACAGATATGAGCATTACAAAGATTTTTTGTTAGAAATAAAAGATAGAAAGCCGAGGTATTGATCATGGTTAAAATTGCACCTTCCATTTTATCGGCAGACTTTTCTCGACTTGGCGAAGAAATAAAGGATGTCGAGCGAGGCGGGGCCGATTATATTCACGTCGATGTAATGGATGGCCATTTCGTGCCAAATATTACAATTGGGCCACTGCTTGTCGAAGCAATCAGGCCAGTGACAAAGCTTCCCCTTGATGTTCACCTAATGATCGAGAATCCGGATCAGTATATCAAAGCATTTGCCAACGCGGGTGCTGACTATATTACCGTTCATGTGGAAGCGTGCCGGCATCTTCACCGGACGATCCAATTGATTAAATCGACAGGGGCAAAGGCAGGTGTCGTTTTGAATCCTGCCACACCGGTAGAAAATTTGAGGCACATCATCGAGGATGTTGACATGGTACTGCTCATGTCAGTCAATCCTGGTTTTGGCGGACAGAAGTTTCTAACTTCTGTCCTTCCAAAAATCAGAGAAGTCAAGAAACTGGCTGATTTGTATCATCCAGAGCTGGAAATTGAGGTCGACGGTGGAGTGAACGAGGAGACAGCCAAGCTTGTGGTGGAAGCAGGGGCAAATGTTCTGGTCGCAGGTTCGGCAGTCTTCAACAACAAAGACAGAGAAGCAGCAATCGCTAGTTTAAGACCATAAGGAAAAGCCAGCCTAAAGAAAGGCTGGCTTTCCTACTATAAACAAAAAAGAAGATAGAGGTGTTATTGTCATGAAAATTAACCTTGTTGCCGGTGGGCCACAGAATCTTATACCGGATTTCCATCAATATGAAGAGGAAAACGCAATCTGGGTTGGAATTGATCGCGGAGTATTCTATTTATTGGAAGCAGGCGTAAAACCCGCCGCAGCTTTTGGGGATTTTGACTCCGTTTCCGAAGCAGAAATGGCGTCCATTGAAAAGGCAGTTGCTGATCTAAAGAAATTCAAACCGGAAAAAGATGAGACAGACATGGAGCTTGCGCTAAATTGGGCACTAGATCAGCACCCAGAGTCGATTTCCATTTTTGGGGCGACAGGGGGACGCCTTGATCACTTCATGGCCAATACCCAACTTCTGGTCAGACCGCTTAAGGAGGAGACTTCTGTCCACATCCAGATCATTGATACAAAGAATATTTTGTATGTAACGACACCTGGAAGTTACACCGTTCAAGCAATGGATAATTTTAAATATATCTCCTTCCTTCCCATTACACCGATTGTCTCCGGACTGTCGCTTGAAAATTTTAAATACCCATTAAATGATTGTCATATTCCGTTGGGGTCGACACTATGTATTAGTAATGAACTTATAAGAGGTCATGGTACTTTTTCATTTTCCGAAGGCATATTATTAGTTGTAAGAAGCAGGGATTGAAATGTCTGCACTTAGCTCAGGGTTCTTCCCGTGTGAGGAATTCTTCCCTGGAGGAGCAAATTTTAAATACCCTTGAATATACTATAGGGATGTAGAAAGAAGTCTGGTTTGGCGAGAGATGGTGAGGAGGGACGGTATGAGATTCTATACAATCAAACTGCCTAAATTTTTAGGTGGACTCGTTCGGGCAATGTTAGGAGCGTTTAAAAAGGATTAAAGCGGCTAAAGTTGAAAGATAAAAGAAAAAAATTGTTGATTTTAGCATCCTTTTAGGCAGGGTGCTATTATTTTGGCCTCATTTGGGAAAAATAAACACAACCGGCCGGCGGAAAAGAACAAAAATAAAAAAGGCATCCTCTAGTGGATGCCATGCAACTTTTCTGCTGGCTGCTGGAGCGAGCAGAAAAACTGCGATTTTAAATGATTTAAACGCGTTCTACTTTACCTGATCTTAAAGCTCTTGCAGATACCCAAACACGCTTCGGCTTACCGTCTACGAGAATACGAACTTTTTGAAGGTTAGCACCCCATGTACGCTTATTTGCGTTCATTGCGTGGGAGCGTGCGTTCCCAGAATGAGTTGATTTACCAGTTACTACACATTTACGTGGCATATGATTTCCCTCCTAACTGACAAAAGCTGTTACTATATTTCTGCAATAATTTGCATATCGTCAGAATGGTAATTGAAATAGGATAACCTTTTCTCTGACATACTTTAATAATTTATCATAGAAATTTCCCATTTGCAATACTTCCGGCAAAAGCTATAAAGAAAAAAACCTTGACATATAGGTTGATTTCTTGCTGAATAATAAAGGGAAGGACAGAATAACTTTAAAAATGGATTGGCTTATAGTAAAATAAACGGTAGCATACTGCTATTTTTCCAAAGGGGGAACGAATCGTGTCCATCGAGCTAAAAACGAAGTACGGACAAATTGATATATCAAATGATGTCATTGCAACAATTGCGGGCGGTGCAGCAGTTGATTGTTATGGGATTGTCGGGATGGCTTCTAAGAATCAGATCAAGGACGGATTAACAGATATTCTGCGTAAGGAGAATTTTACACGTGGAGTCATCGTTCGCCAGGAAAATGAGGAAGTACATATTGATATGTATATTATTGTGAGCTATGGAACGAAAATTTCCGAGGTTGCTAACAATGTCCAGTCAAAGGTAAAGTACACGCTTGATAAAACAGTCGGACTGGCTGTAGACTCGGTCAATATTTACGTTCAAGGAGTTCGTGTAACGAACCCGTAAGAGGAGGAAGGATTTGTGTCCATTAATGTTCTAGACGGAAAACGTTTTGCGGAGATGGTGATTCAGGGGGCCAACCACCTGGCTGCGAATGCCAAATATGTCGATGCATTGAACGTCTTCCCTGTTCCTGATGGTGATACGGGAACAAATATGAATTTATCGATGACTTCCGGTGCTAAGGAAGTAAAGAACAATGTACAGGAACATATCGGAAAGGTAGGTTCCGCGCTTGCGAAAGGTCTGCTAATGGGTGCGCGAGGAAACTCAGGAGTCATCCTTTCGCAACTATTTCGCGGTTTTTCCAAAGCGATTGAAACAAAGCCAACTATCACATCGCTTGAATTTGCAGCTGCATTAAACGCGGGTGTAGAGACTGCTTATAAAGCGGTTATGAAGCCGGTAGAAGGAACCATCTTAACCGTAGCTAAAGACGCAGCAAAGCATGCTGTTGCCGTTGCGCCAAACCACGATAACATTGCCGGACTGATGGAAGAGGTTCTTAAAGAAGCGAAAGCTTCGCTGAATCGCACACCCGATCTGCTGCCAGTCTTAAAGGAAGTAGGAGTGGTAGATAGTGGCGGTCAAGGCCTTGTTTTCGTTTATGAAGGCTTTCTTGCAGAATTGAAGGGAGAAAAGCTGTCTGACTCCCCATCTGCGATGCCGAAAATGACGGAGCTTGTTAGCGCCGAGCATCATAAGAACGTTCAGAGCCACATGAATACGGAGGATATCGAATTCGGCTATTGTACGGAATTTATGGTTAAGCTTGACGGGAAAGGAACATTCTCTGAGGAAAATTTCCGCCAGGACTTGAGCAAATTTGGCGATTCTCTTCTTGTCATTTCCGATGAAGAAGTGGTGAAAGTACATATCCATTCAGAACAGCCTGGTGATGTTTTGTCATATGGACAAAAATACGGCAGCCTCATTAATATGAAAATCGAAAATATGCGTCAGCAGCACTCAGATATAATCAGTGAATCGACAACACCTTTGCAAACCCAGGATAAGGAATCGAGGAAAGAAAAGCAGGAGTACGGAATTGTCGCTGTCTCCATGGGTTCGGGACTGGCCGACCTTTTCCGCAGCATTGGTGCAAACGCCGTGATTGAAGGCGGCCAGACGATGAACCCAAGCACGGAAGACATTATTAAGGCGATCAAAGAGGTTCATGCACGCAAGGTAATCATCCTGCCTAACAATAAAAACATTATCATGGCTGCTGAACAGGCCGCAGAGGTAGCAGAGGAAGAAGTAGTAGTCATTCCTACGAAGACTGTCCCGCAAGGAATGACAGCATTGCTCTCCTTCAATCCTTCCGCCGATCCTTCCACAAACAAGGAAGCGATGACAGAAGCGATCCAGCATGTAAAAACAGGTCAACTGACGTATGCAGTCCGTGACACCAGCATCGATGGACTTGAAATTGAAACTGGTGATTTTATGGGGCTTGCTGATGGGAAAATTGTGGTAAAGGATCGCGAAAAAGTGAAAGCAGCAAAGAACCTACTGGACGAGATGCTCGATGAAGACACGGAAATTCTCACTATTCTAAAAGGAGAAGACGCTTCAGATGAAGATGTTGATTCCATCATCGAGTATATTGAAGGAAAATATGGAGAGGTTGAGATCGAAGTTTATAATGGGAAACAGCCATTATACGCTTTCATCTTTGCGATTGAATAATCATTTTTCGGCTGGAGAATGAAAATGGCAATAAGCGCTAACAAATAGAAGGGGACTCCCCTTCTTTTTCGCTGTTTACCAGGAAATTATAGGAGGATCGCCTTAGCGAACGAAAGGAAAATTTGAAAATAGCAAACGGAGGGAGGGGGAGCGGCAGCACCGCTTGGCCGAAAGCTGAAAAGCCAAGAGTTCGGCACACCGCTTGACTAATGTGAATGAACAATTAAACCAACCAGTTACAGTAATAAAAGGAATTGGCAATGAAATGGCGGAAACTTTGGCAGATATGCGCATTACGACCGTTGGTGATTTGCTTGAATACTTCCCTTACCGGTATGAAGATTATCGCCTGAAAGATTTGGCAGAAGCAAAACATGACGAAAGAATCACGGTGGAAGGCAAGGTACACAGTGAGCCAGCACTCGTTTATTATGGAAAGAAAAAGAATCGACTTTCTGTCAGATTGCTAGTTGGTCGATACTTAATCATCATCACTTTCTTTAACCAGCCTTATTTAAAACAAAAAATAATCGTCGGAGAGACAATTACAGTTACCGGAAAGTGGGATCAGCACCGACAGACGATCACTGCCAGTCACATGACATCAGGAGAAAATGCTCAAAGCCAGGATTTTGAACCAGTATACGCGGTTAAGGGAAAAATGACAGTACCCACGATCAGAAGGCTAATCAAACAGGCTTTTGCTAAGTTCGGACAGGAAATAAACGAAATATTACCAGCAGAGCTTCTGCAAAAATACAAGCTTCTTAACCGTTCAGATGCCTTAAGAATGATGCATTTTCCTTCAGGTTCAGATGAGATGAAGCAGGCAAGAAGAAGGTTTGTTTACGAAGAGTTTCTGTTATTTCAGCTTAAAATGCAGTCATTACGAAAGCTCGAACGAGAGCAGAGTCCTGGTATTGCGTTTTCTTATCAATTAAGCAAGCTGAAGGAATTCGTCACCGGGCTGCCATTTCCGTTAACGGGAGCACAAAAACGGGTCGTCAATGAGATTCTCGGTGATATGAAATCGCCTTACCGTATGAATCGCCTCCTTCAAGGGGATGTCGGTTCAGGAAAAACAGTGGTTGCCGCGATTGCTCTTTTTGCTGCAAAAACAGCTGGTTATCAAGGAGCATTAATGGTACCAACGGAAATCCTTGCTGATCAACACTCGATGTCCTTGAAACAGTTGCTTGAGCCATTCGGAGTGAAAACTGCTTTGCTGACAAGTTCGGTAAAGGGAAAACGCCGAAGAGAGCTGCTTGAATCGCTAAAGAATCAGGAAATTGATGTCTTGATTGGTACGCACGCCTTAATTCAGGATGAAGTTGACTTTCACAGCCTGGGTCTTGTCATTACCGATGAACAACATCGATTCGGGGTGGAACAAAGGCGGGTGCTTAGGGTAAAAGGAGAAAATCCGGATGTCCTGTTCATGACCGCAACTCCCATCCCGAGAACATTGGCAATCACAGTCTTTGGCGAAATGGATGTCTCAGTGATCGATGAAATGCCGGCCGGACGCAAATCAATCGAAACGTATTGGGCAAGGCATGAAATGCTGGAGAGGGTGCTCTCCTTCATGGAAAAGGAACTGGGAAAAGGCAGGCAGGCGTATGTCATTTGTCCGTTAATTGAGGAGTCAGACAAGCTAGATGTCCAAAACGCAATCGATGTCCATAGCTCCTTGAGTTTCTTTTTTAAGGACCGTTTTCAAGTTGGTTTAATGCACGGACGGCTCCCTTCCGATGAAAAGGACCAAATTATGAAAGCCTTTAGTAAAAATGAAGTGCAAGTGCTCGTCTCTACTACCGTTGTAGAAGTCGGCGTAAATGTCCCGAACGCAACGGTTATGCTCATTTATGATGCAGAAAGATTTGGTTTGTCCCAGCTCCACCAACTTCGAGGCAGGGTTGGCCGCGGCAGTGACCAATCCTATTGCATTTTGCTCGCCGATCCGAAAAGCGAAGTTGGGAAAGAACGCATGAAAATCATGTCTGAAACGAATGATGGTTTTGTTCTAAGCGAAAAGGACCTGGAACTGCGCGGACCCGGGGATTTTTTCGGAAAAAAACAAAGCGGTCTCCCAGAATTCAAAGTAGCGGACATGGTCCATGACTATCGTGCGCTAGAAACAGCGAGAAATGATGCGTCCCTACTGGTCCAATCTAAAGCTTTTTGGCAAAGTGAAAAATACCGATCATTGCGTGAGTATTTGGCAGAATCAGGCGCCCTGGCAAACGAAAAACTGGATTGATCAAAGCCATTCTGCTTTTTTAGAAGAATGATAGGTGGAAGAAGTGATCTGATCCGCTTGGACCCGATTTTTCTTGTTGCAATCTTTTTTTATAGTATATATACTACTATTAGTACCTAGTCTTAATAGCTCGGGCGGTGTTTTAAGATGAAACGCAATAAAAAAGAACGGCAGTCATTGTTAACTGATACAATAAAAGACAATCCATTCATAACAGATGAAGAGCTGGCTGAAAAATTTGCTGTCAGCATTCAAACGATAAGACTTGATCGACTCGAATTGTCTATTCCCGAACTCAGGGAGAGGATCAAGAGCGTAGCAGAAAACCGGTTTGAAGACGAAGTTCGTTCATTGCCGCTAGAAGAAGTAATTGGAGAAATTATCGATATGGAACTTGATCAAAGTGCAATTTCCATACTTGATATAAAAAAGGAACATGTTTTCAAACGAAATAAAATTGCCAGAGGACATCATTTATTTGCCCAGGCGAATTCATTAGCGGTTGCTGTGATCAATGATGAGCTAGCGCTAACCGCAAAGTCGACTATCCAGTTTACCAGATCGGTAAAAGAGGGGGAGCGGGTTATCGCCAAAGCACGGGTCACAAAGATTGATCCGGAAAACGGGCGGACGATGGTGGAAGTGATGAGTTACGTAAATAATGAACTCGTCTTTAAAGGCGAATTTGTCATGTACAGAGCAAATAATGAAATGTAAGGGATGAAAAGCGATGAGGCTAGCAGTAGATGCAATGGGTGGGGACAATGCACCAAAAGAAATCGTCCTCGGTGCAATGAAAGCAGTGGAGCATTTCAAAGACATACATATCCTCCTAGTAGGAGACGAGAAGAAAATCAGGGAGTATTTGACAGCGGAAGAAAGAATTGAAATTCTCCATACCGAAGAGGTCATCCTCGGAACGGATGAACCTGTAAGGGCTGTTCGCCGAAAAAAGAATGCTTCTATGGTGCTCGCAGCGCAACAGGTAGCTGATGGAAAAGCAGACGCCTGCATTTCAGCGGGAAACACTGGAGCGCTGATGGCAGCAGGTTTGTTTGTAATTGGCCGGATCGAGGGCATAGAACGGCCAGCACTTGCGCCAACCCTTCCAACAATTGGGGGAGAAGGCTTTCTGCTGCTCGATGTTGGTGCGAATGCGGACGCAAAGCCCGAGCATCTTGTCCAATATGCGATCATGGGCTCGATCTACAGTCAGAAAGCAAGGAAGATTGAGCGCCCGAGGGTTGGATTGCTGAATATCGGCACAGAGGAGAAAAAGGGCAATGAATTAGTAAGGAACACATTTGAATTACTGAAAAATGCAGATATCCATTTCATCGGCAATGTTGAATCAAGAGACTTGCTGGAAGGTGTCGCGGATGTGGTCGTGGCGGACGGATTTACTGGCAATATGGTGTTGAAGACAATCGAAGGAACGGCAATGTCTGTCTTTAAAATGCTGAAATCAGCATTGACATCAAGCTTCAAAAGCAAGCTGGCTGCTGCAATCCTAAAGCCAGACCTAACACAATTGAAAAAGAAAATGGATTACACCGAATACGGGGGTGCCGGATTGTTCGGATTGAAAGCTCCGGTCATTAAGGCACACGGCTCATCGGATGCGAATGCCGTTTTTAACTCCATCCGGCAGGCAAGAGAAATGGTGGAAAATGATGTTGCAGGCACGATCAGGACGGCAGTTGAAAAAAGATAGAGCAACAATCAGTAGGAACAAATGGATAAAGTAAACGATAAAGGGGAATCTTTCATGGGGAAAATCGCATTTTTATTTCCAGGCCAGGGATCACAAACTGTCGGCATGGGGCAGGCACTTGCTGCATCAGAGCAAATAGTTTCTGAAACATTTAAAAAAGCGGATGAAGTCCTTGGGGAGTCTTTGAGCAAATTGATTGCGGAAGGACCACAGGAACAACTGACGCTTACAGTAAATGCCCAGCCTGCACTGCTTACAACCAGCATTGCTATCCTGAAATATTTCAGCCAGTTTGGAATCAAGCCAAGCTTCACCGCAGGCCATAGCCTTGGAGAATATACGGCACTTGTTGCTTCAGAGGTGTTATCCTTTGAGGATGCTGTATACGCAGTCCGAAAACGCGGAGAATTTATGGAAGCAGCAGTGCCGAATGGAGAGGGCACAATGGCAGCTGTTTTGGGAATCGATCGCGACAAGCTTCAAAGGGTGACCGAAATCGTATCAGCAGACGGCAATCCAGTTCAGCTCGCTAATTTAAATTGCCCGGGACAAATTGTAATCTCTGGTTCTAAACAAGGAGTGGAAGAGGCTTCAGCAAAGGCAAAAGAAGCAGGTGCAAAAAAAGTGATTCCGTTGGATGTGAGCGGGCCATTCCATTCTTCGTTAATGAAACCGGCAGCAGAGAAATTTGCGTCTGTGCTTGATACTATAACTCTTACGGATGCCTCCATTCCGGTGATCGTTAACGTGACGGCAGAACCGATTACAGAAGCAGCAGAGATCAAAAAAAGACTGGTAGAGCAGCTTTATTCCCCTGTCCTTTGGGAGGACTCTATAACAAAGATGCTTGAACTCGGTGTCGATACTTTTGTAGAAATTGGACCAGGTAAAGTGTTGTCAGGTCTTGTGAAGAAAGTGAACCGGTCTGCAAGGACATTTGCAATCTATGATGCAGAAACTTGTGAGGCGGCCGTTGCAGCATTGAAGGAGGAAACGGAATGAGACTAGTAGGAAAAGCAGCAATTGTCACAGGTGCTTCACGTGGAATCGGTCGGGAAATTGCATTGGAACTTGCTAGGGAAGGTGCTTCTGTCGCTGTCAACTATGCAGGCAGTGAAGGAAAAGCACTTGAAGTGGTGGATGAAATTAAAGCGATGGGCCGGGATGCATTTGTGATTCAGGCTGACGTCTCTAGCGCAGACTCCGTGACTAATATGGTGAAGGAAGCGGTCGAACGTTTCGGCAAGCTTGACATACTTGTAAATAATGCGGGTATAACAAAAGATAATCTATTGATGAGAATGAAGGAGTCCGAGTGGGATGATGTCATCAATATCAATCTGAAGGGTGTTTTCCTTTGCACAAAAGCAGTCACGAGACAAATGATGAAGCAAAGAAGTGGCAGGATCATTAATATTTCCTCGATTGTCGGCGTGAGCGGAAACCCTGGGCAGGCTAACTATGTTGCGGCAAAATCAGGGGTAATTGGATTGACGAAAACCACTGCGAAGGAACTCTCCTCAAGAGGAATTACAGTGAATGCTATTGCACCAGGTTTTATCACGACAGACATGACTGATAAGCTTCATGAAGACGTAAAGTCAGAAATGCTGAAACAGATTCCGTTGGCACGTTTTGGAGAACCAAAAGATATTGCCCGAACTGTTATCTTCCTTGCTTCTGAAGATAGTGCCTATATGACCGGCCAAACCTTGCACGTCGATGGCGGAATGGTCATGTAGAAGTCTGTTCCACCTGAAAAAGGACGGAACTTAATAAAAAATAAGGACAGCCATTTATTATTTATATAAAATCATCTATAATGGCTTGAGGGGAGGTGAACGAGCATGGCAGACGTTTTAGAACGCGTAACAAAAATTATTGTTGACCGTTTGGGAGTAGATGAATCTCAAGTAACTTTAGAAGCATCTTTTAAAGATGATCTAGGTGCTGATTCCCTTGATGTTGTTGAATTGGTTATGGAATTGGAAGACGAATTTAACATGGAAATATCCGATGACGACGCTGAGAAAATCGGTACAGTTGGTGACGCTGTGAATTACATAAATAGCCAAGTGTAATGGTACGATTCACTGAGAAGCTCCGTTTTTTAAAACGGAGCTTTCTTCCAGTTTTTTTCTTTTTGGCTATTGTTTTTTGTAAAATGGAATTGTAATCCGGCAATTTATCAAAATCAGCTTTAATTTATGAGCAAGGTGGAATTAATCATGCGCAATAGTAGCAGAGAAAGAGAAAAGATGAAAATCCGCGCAAAGGAGATGAAATTCAAAGAATTCCAAGATAGAATTGGAATTCATTTTGATAGTGAAAAATTATTGAAGCAGGCTTTTACCCATTCATCTTATGTGAATGAGCATCGCAGGAAGCCCCATGAGGACAATGAGAGACTAGAATTTCTCGGGGACGCTGTCTTGGAACTGACTGTATCACAATTTTTATTTAAAAAATATCCGATGATGAGCGAAGGAGAATTAACAAAACTTCGGGCGGCTGTCGTTTGTGAACCATCGCTTGTGGACTTTGCTAATGAACTGGACTTTGGTGGACTAGTTTTACTTGGAAAAGGCGAAGAAATGACAGGTGGCAGGACAAGGCCAGCGCTCCTGGCCGATGTGTTCGAAGCCTTCATCGGCGCTATGTACCTTGATAAAGGAATTGATACAGTTACTACATTTTTGGAAGGGATCGTTTTTCCAAAAATCAATGCCGGTGCTTTTTCTCATGTGATGGATTTTAAAAGCCAGCTTCAAGAACTTGTTCAGCGAGATGCAACAGGCTCGCTGGACTATAAGATCATGAAGGAGATTGGACCAGCGCACAGCAGAGAGTTCGAATCCCGCGTTTACCTTAATGGCAAAGAATTGGGTGCAGGTACTGGCCGCTCCAAGAAAGAAGCGGAGCAGCATGCTGCTCAGATGGCGCTTGAAAAGCTGAAGTCCCACATGGAGGCTTCGCCTGAACGGTACGGAGATTAGGACAAAGTATCTTAACGACATTCATTTTTTACAAAAGCCTGATTTCCGTTATTTTCATCTCGTAATGGCTACCTCTTGCAATTTTCCAAAAAGCTTTGCTTGGAGAATCGAGATGGTTGTGCCTAACACATCTTAGAATAAGTGAAATGGAAAGGGAGAGCCCTATTGTTTTTAAAACGATTAGAAGTGGTCGGATTTAAATCGTTTGCCGAGAGAATCTCTGTTGAATTCGTTCCTGGCGTGACCGCAGTCGTGGGACCAAATGGGAGCGGAAAAAGCAATATCACCGATTCGATTCGCTGGGTTCTTGGAGAACAATCAGCCCGTTCGCTGCGAGGTGTGAAAATGGAAGATATCATTTTCGCCGGCAGTGAGTCACGAAAGCCGCTGAATTTTGCTGAAGTCACTTTAACCCTTGATAATGAAGACCAATCACTGCCGCTTGATTACAACGAAGTAAGTGTTACTAGGCGTGTGTATCGATCTGGAGACAGTGAATATTTAATAAATAAACAAAATTGCCGACTGAAGGATATTGTGGAGTTATTCATGGATTCCGGACTTGGGCGCGAAGCCTTCTCGATCATCAGCCAGGGAAGGGTGGAAGAAATTCTCAACAGCAAGCCGGAAGAACGAAGAACGATCTTTGAAGAAGCGGCCGGAGTCCTAAAGTATAAATCGCGAAAAAAAAAGGCAGAAAGCAAGCTGTTTGAAACCCAGGAAAACTTAAACCGTGTAACAGACATCATCCATGAGTTGGAGACCCAGGTAGAGCCGTTAAAAATCCAGGCATCGATTGCAAAGGATTATCTCCAGCAAAAAGAAGAACTGGAACAAATTGAAGTAGCGCTGACCGCTTATGAAATAGCGGATCTTCATGGACGCTGGGAGCAGCTTTCAAGACAACTGGAACTGCATAAGGAAGATGAACGAAACCAGTCTGCGATTCTTCGCAGTAAAGAAGCTGAAATCGAAAAAATGCGCGATCAGTTAGTTTCGCTCGATGAATCGGTCAGTGATCTACAGAATGTCCTTCTGCATGCTAGCGAGGAACTCGAAAAGCTGGAAGGCAGGCGGGAAGTACTTAAGGAGCGCAAAAAAAATGCCTCGCAAAATAAAGGTCAGCTTGAGAAGTATATAGCGGAATTGACATTGGCGATTGCCAGCCTTGAAGAACAAAAGGCGAATTATAAGCAATCAGTTGCTGAATTGGCAGCGGAGGCTGGATTGCTGCAAAGACAACTTCAGGAAAAACAGGAGCAATTAACGCTTTATAGCGAAGATGTTGAGGTTAAGATCGACTCCATCAAAAGTGACTACATCGAGGTGCTTAACGAACAGGCAGGAGCCAAAAACGAAAAAGTTTATATGGAGCAGCAACTGCAGCAGCTTGCTGTCAAGGGAGCCAGACTGGATCAAGAAAATGATCGATTCGTATCGATCCGCGAGGAAATCAATGAAAGAAAAGCTGAAATCGAAAATAACGCAGCTTCCTTACAGCTGGAATTGGAAGAACAGGTCAAGCTTTATTTTCGCGAGCAGAAGCAACTGGAATCGCTAAGAAGTAATTACGAGAAGCAAGAGAAAATATTGTATCAAGCATACCAATTCATCCAGCAGGCGAAATCGAAGAAAGAAATGCTGGAGGAAATGGAAGAAGACTATTCCGGCTTCTATCAGGGAGTCAAAGAAGTGTTGAAAGCTAGGAATACCCAACTGCAGGGGGTAGAAGGAGCCATTGCCGAATTGATCCAGGTGCCTAAGCAATTTGAAACCGCAATGGAAACGGCACTTGGCGGTGCTATGCAACATATTGTCGTCCAGACGGAAGAAAACGCAAGAGCTGCCATCCAGTTTTTAAAACGGAAATCATTTGGCCGGGCAACCTTCCTACCTCTCAGCATCATCAAGGGCAAGTATCTGACTGGTGCCCAGCTATCCCTTCTTTCAGGACACAGTGCCTATATCGGCACTGCTGCTGATTTGATTCAATATGATCAAAAATATGCCGAGGTGATAAAAAACCTGCTCGGGAATGTCATGATTGCAAGAGATTTGAAGGGTGCCAATGAAATAGCGAAAATGCTGCAATATCGCAGCCGGATTGTAACCATTGAAGGCGACGTAGTCAACCCTGGTGGATCGATGACGGGAGGCGCAGTGAAACAAAAGTCCTCATCCCTTTTAAGCCGTAAAGGTGAATTAGAGGACTTGACCAACAAGCTGGCTGACATGGAAGAGAAAACCAGGGCGCAGGAATTGCGGGTAAAAGCATTAAAGGCTGATATGCAATCTAGTGAAGCAAGGCTTGCAGAACTCCGGAAAACTGGAGAAGAGCTTCGCTTCAAACAGCAGGCTCTTAAAGGCGATCTTCGGGAAGTTGAGTTGGAACAGAAAAACAGTAATGAACGGTTATCGATCTATGATTCTGAAAAGACCCAGCTTGATACAGATAAGGCAAAGCTGCAAACAAGGCTGGCAGAACTGGATGAGCTGCTGGAGAAGTATCGTCAGACACTCGTTCAACTCGATAAGGAAATAGAAAGATTGACAGAGCTAAAAAAAACGAATACCACCTCCAAGGAGACGCTTGTTTCTGAAATCAGTGATTTGAAAATCAGCTTGGCTGCAAAGAGAGAACAGCTTTCGCATATGAAGGAAAAACTAGATTCGGCAAGCTTGCAGGCAGATGAACAATCAGATAAATTATCCGAGCTGAAAGAAGATTTGTCTCTTCTTTCTTCAGAGATGACGGATAGTTCCTCTGGAGAAACGAATTTGGAAGAAGCAGCAAAGCATAAGCTGCAGGATAAAAATGAGACGCTGAAGCTAATCGCCACCAGAAGGCAGGAGCGACATGAGCTTCAGAACAGACTTATCGATGTGGAATTGGAGTCTAAGGAGTTAAGAAGGCTGCAAAAAGGCGTCAATGAAGCACTTAAGGATGAGGAAGTGAAATTAAACAGACTCGATGTGGAGCTGGACAATAAGCTTGCTCATCTTCGCGAAGAGTATCTGCTTTCCTATGAAGCTGCGAAAGAACAGTATCCACTGACGATCCCGGCTGAGGAAGCCAGACGAAAAGTGAGGCTCATCAAACTGGCAATAGAAGAACTGGGAACGGTCAATCTTGGCGCAGTAGAGGAATACGAACGAGTATCTGAGCGTTATGAATTCCTGCTAGAGCAAAAGAACGACCTCCAGGAAGCAAAGGACACGCTTTTCCTAGTCATCGAGGAAATGGACAAGGAAATGAAGAAGCGTTTTGAGCAGACATTCACTGGTATCCGCTCTCATTTCGAAACTGTGTTTCAAGCGTTGTTTGGCGGCGGAAGAGCAGACTTGCGGCTGACTCATCCGGATGACATGCTGAACACTGGGGTTGAAATTGTTGCCCAGCCACCAGGAAAAAAGCTTCAGAACCTAAGTCTGTTATCTGGCGGTGAGCGTGCATTAACAGCGATCGCTCTGTTATTCTCGATCCTCAAGGTTCGGCCTGTCCCATTCTGCATTCTCGATGAAGTCGAAGCGGCATTGGATGAAGCGAATGTATATCGATTCGCCCAATATTTGAAAAAATACCGTGAGGAAACACAATTTATCGTTATCACCCACCGAAAAGGAACAATGGAAGAAGCGGATGTCCTGTATGGTGTCACAATGCAGGAATCGGGCGTCTCAAAACTTGTATCCGTCCGGCTGGAGGATTCAAAAGAACTTGTAAAAATGGAATGAGAAAGGCGATGGACTATGAGTTTTTTCAAAAAATTGAAAGAAAAATTATCGTCCCAGACTGAGAGTGTCTCAGAGAAATTTAGAGAGGGCCTGACAAAAACGAGGGATAATTTTACTAGTAAAGTGAATGATCTAGTATCCCGGTATCGTAAAGTGGATGAGGAATTTTTTGAAGAGCTTGAAGAAATCCTCATCCAGGCAGATGTTGGATTTGAAACGGTGATGGAATTAGTCGAGGAACTGAAGAAAGAGGTTAAGCGACGCAATATCCAGGATACGAAGGAAGTCCAAGCTGTCATTTCCGAGAAACTTGTTGAAATGTACGAAAATGGAACGAATGACGGATCATTCCACCTGAACATTCAGGAAGATGGATTGACGGTTATCCTATTTGTTGGAGTCAATGGTGTCGGCAAAACTACGACGATCGGCAAGCTTGCCCATAAACTCAAGAGGGAAGGTAAGAAGGTCCTTCTTGCTGCTGGAGATACATTCCGCGCTGGTGCGATTGAGCAGCTCGAAGTCTGGGGCGAGCGTGTAGGAGTGGATGTGATCAAGCAGGGGGAAGGGTCAGATCCTGCTGCGGTCATGTATGATGCGATCCAATCTGCGAAATCAAGGAAAGCTGATATTCTGATCTGTGACACTGCTGGCAGATTGCAGAATAAGGTCAACCTTATGAAAGAGCTTGAAAAAGTAAAGCGTGTCATTGAACGCGAAGTACCGGGTGCGCCGCAAGAAGTCTTGCTCGTACTCGATGCAACTACGGGCCAGAACGCACTGATTCAGGCGAAGACATTTAAGGAAGCAACCGACGTAAGCGGCATTGTGCTGACGAAGCTTGATGGAACGGCCAAGGGTGGGATCGTGCTGGCGATTCGCAAAGAGCTCCATATTCCAGTGAAATATGTCGGACTTGGCGAAAAAATGGATGACCTGCAGGAATTCAATGCAGAAAGATATGTTTATGGTCTATTCGCGGACTTAGTAGAAGCAGAAGCAGCTGAAGAATCTTGATTTACAGGCAAATTGCTGTAAAGAACTTTTCTTGACAGCGAAGAAAAACGTGTGTAAACTCTTAATGTAAAGGTATTTCACTTAACATGGGGGAATCCGAATGCTTGAGAAAACACACCGCATGAATTATTTGTATGATTTTTATCAGGCATTGCTGACTCCAAAGCAAAGCAGTTATATGGCACTATACTATCTTGATGATTACTCACTTGGGGAAATTGCCGCGGAGTATGATGTTAGCCGGCAGGCTGTATACGATAACATCAAACGCACGGAAGCGATGCTCGAGGAGTACGAAGAAAAATTATTGCTGTTTGACAAATTCCAGAAACGAGTCGAGCTGATTGAAAAAATGAAACAGCTTATCGGGAATGACGAAAACAGCCATGTTCTTACTGAAATGATAGCCGAGCTTGAGAAACTAGACTAGGGAGGCACATGCTATGGCATTTGAAGGATTGGCCGACCGACTGCAAAATACAATGCAAAAAATCCGCGGCAAAGGAAAGGTTTCCGAAGCGGATGTAAAAGAAATGATGCGAGAGGTCCGTCTGGCTCTTCTAGAGGCTGACGTTAACTTTAAGGTAGTAAAGGATTTCGTGAAAAAAGTTACTGAAAGAGCAGTTGGCCAGGAAGTCGTGAAAAGCCTGACTCCAGGCCAGCAGGTCATCAAGGTTGTGAAAGAAGAACTTACTGAGTTAATGGGTGGGGAACAAAGCAAGATTACTGTTTCCAATCGCCCGCCGACCGTCATCTTGATGGTCGGGCTTCAAGGTGCAGGTAAAACGACGACGACCGGAAAACTTGCCAATCTTCTTCGCAAAAAATACAATCGAAAGCCATTGCTTGTAGCTGCGGATATTTACCGTCCAGCGGCGATCAAGCAGCTTGAAACGCTGGGCAAACAGCTTAGCATGCCGGTATTTTCCCTAGGCGACCAGGTAAGCCCCGTCGAGATCGCAAAACAGGCGATCGCCAAAGCAAAGGAAGACCATAATGACTATGTGCTAATCGATACTGCTGGCCGACTCCATGTGGATGAAAAACTGATGGATGAGCTGAAGCAGATCAAAGAGCTTTCCAAGCCAGACGAAATCTTCCTTGTTGTCGATGCGATGACAGGGCAGGATGCTGTCAATGTGGCTCAAAGCTTCAATGAACAGCTTGGCTTGACAGGGGTAGTCCTGACAAAGCTTGATGGCGATACCCGAGGCGGTGCAGCACTTTCTATCCGCGCTGTGACAAATACGCCGATTAAGTTTGTAGGTCTTGGAGAAAAACTGGATGCACTGGAAGCGTTCCATCCGGAAAGAATGGCATCACGAATTCTTGGTATGGGCGACGTCCTTACACTGATTGAGAAAGCTCAGGCAAACGTCGATGAGGAAAAAGCAAAAGAACTTGAGCAAAAAATGCGCACCGCATCCTTTACCCTTGATGATTTCCTGGATCAGCTTGCCCAGGTTAAGAAAATGGGGCCGTTGGATGAAATCCTGAAAATGATGCCTGGTGCAAACAAAATCAAGGGCATGAACAATCTTCAAATTGACGAGAAACAAATCTCACATGTTGAGGCGATCATCCAATCGATGACAGGCAATGAAAAAATTCATCCGGAAATCATCAATGCTAACAGGCGCAAACGGATCGCGAAAGGAAGCGGGACCTCCATTCAGGAAGTAAACCGTCTTCTGAAACAATTCGAGGATATGAAAAAGATGATGAAACAGATGACGAATATGCAGCAAAAAGGCAAGAAAAAGGGCGGCTTGAAGTTGCCATTTAACCCTTTTTAACTTGTAAATTCAGGTATTTTCAGTCTGTAAAGAAAAAAACCTTTACAAGCTGTTTTCAATTTGGTATTATTTTATCTTGTGTGAAACTATTCGGAGGTGCTTAATTAAAATGGCAGTAAAAATTCGTTTAAAACGTATGGGAGCTAAAAAATCTCCTTTCTATCGTATTGTAGTAGCTGATTCCCGTTCACCACGTGACGGCCGTTTCATCGAGTCTGTAGGAACTTACAATCCAGTTGCTCAACCAGCAGTCGTTGAACTCAACGAAGAGCTAGTTCTAAAGTGGCTGAAAGATGGAGCTAAACCTTCTGATACAGTGCGGAACTTGTTCTCTAAGCAAGGAATCATGGAAAAATTCCACAACGCAAAACTTAGCAAATAATTGTGGACGCGCCCATGAAAGAATTAATTGAGACGATCGTGAAACCCCTTGTTGATTTTCCGGAAGATGTTCATGTGAAGGAACAGGAAGAGGATCAGCGCGTAACCTATAAGCTTTCCGTCAACAAAAGTGATATGGGCAAAGTCATCGGAAAGCAGGGCCGCGTTGCAAAGGCAATTCGAACAGTAGTCTATGCAGCAGGATCATCACAGCAAAAGAAGATTTTCTTGGAAATCGTCGAATAACAATCAATTGCGCAAGCTCATATTATAAATGATTGTTTTGGAAAAAGGGAGGGGAAACCCTCCTTTTTTCTTTGTTTAGGAAATTATAAAATAATTTAGTTATGGATAACTACTTGCGGTTTCTTAATCCAGCTCCAGCGCCTAGCCCCTCGAGTCGCTTCGGTCCGCCCAATGAAGTCAAAGAACGACTTCACTGGTCGGCCCTCCAGCGCTTGTCGGGGCTGTTCGAGGCGCTTGCGCTTTTTGTTCTTTGTTCAGAAGTTAAGGTATAATAGATACACGATATAGTAAGGATGATGGTTATCTGTGTTAAGCACCTGGAAGAGTGCTGTGAACAGGTGGGCTTTAAGGAGGGAAAGCTTTGAAGGTGCTGCAAACGATCGTTGTCAAGCAGGTACTGACAGAAGAAAGCAAAGAAAAAATCCACCGTAAATACCATTCCAAAAAGCTTCAGCTCCAGAAAGAATGCGATCAACTGAGATTTGAACGTAAGAAGCTTGAAAAATCAAAGCAGTTTTCGCCTGAAACACTGAAAAAGCATTTTGAGCAAAAAATAAAAACCCATCAGGAAAAAATCAAGCTCCTGGATTTTCAAATAGATCAATTACATATTCTTCCGCTAGGGAGTGAATGGAAAGAAACAGAGCTTCAAGGGATTGTTGAAGTGAATATCGGTGATCAATGGGAAACATTAGGAAAGACGATAATTGTAAAAGATGGCATTGTAACCGAAATACGCGAGAGGTGATAGGAAAGATGGAGAAGTTTTTTAATGTCGGAAAAATCGTCAACACTCATGGAATCCGTGGCGAGGTAAGAGTGATCTCGAGGACGGACTTTCCAGAGGAGCGCTTTAAAATTGGAAATTCGCTATTTTTATTCATGCCAGGTTGTAAGGATCCGGAGGAATTGATTATAAAAACCCACAGAACCCATAAAAATTTCAATTTGCTGACATTTGAAGGTTTGGATAATGTTAATCAGGTTGAAAGATTAAGGGGTGGGATTCTCAAAGTTCCTGAGACACAGCGCGGTGAATTGGCGGAAGACGAGTTCTATTTTCAGGATATTATCGGCTGCACGATGATGACGACATCCGGTGAAGAACTCGGCAAAGTAATCGAGATTCTCACCCCAGGTGCAAACGATGTTTGGGTCGTTAAAGGAGAGAAGAGCAAGGAAATCCTGATCCCGTATATAGAAAACGTTGTGAAAAAGGTAGACGTCAAGGAAAAGATTATTGTGATTGAGCCGATGGAAGGGCTTCTATGATGATGAACATCGATGTTCTGTCTATTTTTCCGGAAATGTTCGAGGGTGTATTGGGCCACTCCATTTTGAAAAAGGCTTCTGATAAAGGAGCGGTGCAGTACAATATCGTCAATTTCAGAGAGTTTGCTAATGACAAGCACCAGACAGTCGATGACTATCCATATGGCGGCGGTGCTGGCATGGTATTAAAGCCCCAGCCAATTTTCGATGCGGTGACATATTTAACAGAACAGGAAAAAAGCACTCCACCAAGAGTCATTCTTATGTGCCCCCAGGGGGAAAGGTATACACAGAAAAAGGCCGAACAGCTAGCACAGGAAGAACATTTGATTTTCATCTGCGGACACTATGAGGGATATGATGAACGAATTCGTGAGCACATCATTACCGATGAAATTTCGATCGGAGATTATGTCCTCACAGGCGGCGAGCTTGGGGCAATGGTCGTAATTGACAGCGTTGTTCGCTTGCTTCCCGGTGTACTGGGCAGTGAACAGTCCCATCTCCAGGATTCCTTCAGTACAGGCCTGCTCGAGCACCCGCACTATACTAGACCGGCAGATTTCCGGGGAATGAAGGTACCTGAAGTGCTCGTCTCCGGAAATCATAAGCTGATCGAAGACTGGCGGATGAAGGAAAGCATGAGAAGGACGCTGAACCGCAGGCCGGATTTACTCGAAAACGCAAACTTGACGGATCAGCAAAAAAAATGGCTCGATAAGCTGATTAACGTTAATGAATAGTATTGCAGTTAGCTCCTATTTATGGTAAGATACTTCTTGTGGCCAAAAGCAAACGTGCTATATGCCGCTTATAACAATGTTCCGCTGCAATGAAACTGTGCAAGAGCATTCGTGGGAGGAGTTGAAAACGATGCAACAATTAATCGAAGAAATCACAAAAGCACAACTTCGCACAGATCTTCCATCTTTCCGTCCTGGTGACACGGTACGTGTTCACGTTAAGATAGTTGAGGGAACTCGCGAACGTATCCAGTTGTTTGAAGGTGTAGTGATTAAGCGTCGTGGTGGTGGAATCAGTGAAACTTTTACAGTCCGTAAGGTTTCTTACGGAGTAGGCGTTGAGCGTACTTTCCCTGTCCACACACCGAAAATTGCGAAGCTTGAAGTAATCCGCCGCGGTAAAGTTCGCCGTGCAAAACTTTACTACCTGCGTAACCTGCGTGGTAAAAAAGCCCGGATCAAGGAAATTCGATAAGAATGAATGTCAAAAAGGAGCTTGCTGCCTAGCTAAGCTCCTTTTTCATTATAAAAAATTTTTTAAAAAAATCATCACCCATCGTGTTTATCGTGACTGACTTATGTAAAATAAAGCTATGTACTTAAACTACATTTATTTAGGAATGGTGGGAAAAGAATGGCCGAAAACAAGAAAAACGAACTATGGGAATGGACGAAAGCGCTTCTGATCGCTGTCTTACTAGCAGCAGTCATCCGATACTTTTTATTTGCACCCATTGTCGTGGATGGATTATCGATGATGCCGACCCTGCATGACCAGGATCGGATGATTGTTAATAAGCTAAGCTATAAAATCGGAGAGCCTGAAAGATTTGATATCATCGTATTTCATGCACCCGAGAACAAAGATTACATAAAAAGAGTGATCGGCCTTCCTGGCGATAGGATAGAATATAAAAATGACACGCTTTATGTAAATGGCAAAGCATTCGAAGAACCATACTTGGAAGAATATAAAAAAGAGGTAATTGATGGACCGCTGACGGACCCTTTCACGCTAGAAGAAAAGATTGGCACGGCAACAGTCCCTGAAGGGCATCTTTTCGTTATGGGCGATAATCGCCGTTTCAGCAAGGACAGCCGTCATATCGGCACTGTTCCATTCGAAAAGGTCTTGGGACAAACAAATATCATTTACTGGCCAATTAAGGACTTCCGTACAATCGATTAGTCCTTGGATCATCAAGATGCAAACAGATAGGAGGTGGCTGCTTTGACAATCCAATGGTTCCCAGGCCATATGGCGAAGGCACGCAGAGAAGTCACGGAAAAATTAAAGCTAGTCGATGTCATATTTGAGCTGGTAGATGCGAGAATTCCGTACTCATCGAGAAATCCGATGATTGAGGAAATCATCCAGCATAAACCAAGGATCGTTTTATTGAACAAGGCGGATATGGCCGACAAAGCAGTCACCGAGGAGTGGCTGCGCTACTATCGGCAAAAAGGGGTTACTGCACTAGCAATCAATTCACAAGCCGGGACGGGCTTAAAGCAAATTGTCCAGGAATCAAAAGTGCTGCTTAAGGATAAACTGGACCGCTTAAAATCTAGAGGGATCAAGCCAAGAGCAATTCGAGCGATGATTATCGGTATTCCGAACGCAGGGAAATCAACTTTGATCAATCGTCTAGCTGGGAAAAATATCGCCCAGACCGGAAACAAGCCGGGGGTAACGAAAGCTCAGCAATGGATCAAGGTTGGAAAAGAACTTGAACTTCTTGATACTCCGGGGATCCTCTGGCCAAAGTTTGAGGATCAGGAAGTGGGAACCAAGCTCGCGATAACAGGGGCCATTAAAGATACAATCCTTAATCTTCAAGATTTGGCTGTATATGCTTTAAGGTTCTTGGAAAAGCATTATCCTGATCGTCTTCAGGAAAGATACAAGCTTTCCGCATTCCCTGAGGATATCGTCGAACTGTTTGATGAGATTGGCGATCTCCGGGGTTGCAGAATGCCTGGCGGGTTTGTTGACTACGACAAAGTCGCAGAACTAGTAATCAGGGAAATACGCACGGAAAAATTAGGTCCTCTTTCTTTTGAACGACCACGTGACTTGTTGCGTGATGAAGCAACAGATAAATAAATTGGAAAATAAAGGTCCTGATTTCAGGTCCTTTATTTTATCTTTTTCTTGCCGATACATACTATAGACATAATTAGGGGAAAAAGGATATGAATAATTGGACAATTGCCGAAATTGATCGGCTGCTATTCAGCAATAAGAAAGTCGATAGAGAATTTATTGAGAAATGGAGAACTGACAACCGCAATGGTGTTCAAAAACTCATCGCAAAGTGGGAAAAGCAAGAAGTGCAAAAAGAACATGCCCGCAGACAATTTGTTGAGATGACTTTGTTTGAAAGAAAGTATTGGTCCGAGGGTTTCAAGCTCATCGCCGGAATCGATGAAGCCGGCCGCGGACCGTTAGCCGGTCCGGTTGTTGCTGGTGCGGTCATTTTGCCGGAGGATTTTTATCTTCCAGGTCTCAATGATTCTAAGAAACTGTCAAAAGCGAAAAGGGAAGAATTTTTTGACATCATTCATAACCAGGCTCTTTCTGTCGGAGTCGGAATCATCGAAGCAGCCGAAATTGATGAAATCAATATTCTTGAGGCAAGTAAAAAAGCAATGCTCCAAGCGACAGCCCAATTGAAAATCCTTCCTGATTTTCTGTTGATTGATGCAGTCAAGCTTGAAACACCTTATCCATTTGAAGCATTAATCAAAGGGGATGCCAGAAGCGTTTCCATAGCCGCTGCTTCGGTCATTGCAAAAGTAACTCGTGATCGGCTGATGATGGAGCTGGATGACCGATACCCGCAATATGGCTTTCAGGCTAATATGGGTTATGGAACCGCTGCGCACCTGACTGCCCTGAAAGAACACGGGGTAACAGACCATCATCGGAAAACCTTCGCTCCCGTAAGAGAGTGTATTCAGCAGACTTGGCAAAGCGGGTGAACCATGGAAACAGGAAAGCTTAAAAGTTTATTTACCGAAAAGACAGCAAAGCAGACCCAAATGACCGAATTCCGCCCAGGACAACTCATCAATGGGAAAATCATCAAGCTTTACCCTGAGCACATAGCAGAGGTGCTAATCGGAAGCCAAAAAGTGGTCGCCCAATTAGAAGTGCCGTTATCAGCTAATGAACGTTACTGGTTCCAGGTTCAGCCTGGAGAAGGAAAGATCCACTTAAAGCTGATCAGTTCAAGTGCGAATGAGAAGGACCAGCACGGAAGCATGACGAGAATCCTATCGGAATTAGGATTGCAGCCGACTAAAGAAAATCTGGATCTAGTCCGTTTTTTTATCAAGGAACAGCTTCCAGTCAATGGTGAGCTTCTTAAACTCTCATCCGAATGGTTAAAAACGGTTGAATCCAGGACTGCTGGTCAGGATGCGATCAAGATGCTGCTGACAAGGGGCATGCCTGTAACCAAGACTGTATTTGAGGCACTTTATACAACCACGAAGGAACAGTCCCTCGTAATGCTAATGGAGCAGCTTGGAAAGTCTTTGGAGGCAGCAGAAGAAACAGAGACGGTTGCAAGCCTGAAAAAACTATTGGATGAGATGCTGCCAGCAAACAGGAATAGTTCCTCTGCAGCCGTATTGAACCATCTTGCTTCAATATGGCTCGGCAGCAATGGCAAACGGAGCGAAGCCGCTTTGGATTTGCTTCAACAGTACGGAGCGATTCCGGTGAAAAGCAGTGAAAACAATGTTTTACAGCAGCTGGTATCAATTCTTCAAAATCTCGATGGAACAGAAGAAAACCTGCCAGAAGGATGGAGATTTGTAAAAACAGTCTTAACGCTCATCGAGAAGGGAAACGGTGCTTCCGCACGTCAGCTAATGGCAAGTTTCAGCCCCAAAACCCCCTTTTCTGTCGATGTCGTCGCAGACTCACTTGCGTTCATTTTTGACAGGACTAATGGCAAGGACACGAATTTGCAAACAGGACTCCTTGCCTTTAAACAGCTATTATCACACTCGAATGTCAGCGACTCCCTGCCCCTCCTACTTGCTGGGGAGGCAGACTGGGGTCAAGCAGGCTTAAAGCTGTTAGAGGCTGCAGGAAAACAGCAGCAAGCGAGTATAGGGGCTCTCCGTGCGCAGCTGGTAGCAGAAGCAGCTGTCCATGCAGAGCCAGCGCTTGCTCTTCAGGAAGAGGGAATCTCCCTTTTGTCCGATACAAAAATAAAGGGATTCCTTTCTGCTCTTGGCCTCTCGTTTGAACATCATCTAAGTGAAGTCTTAAAGGGAGGAGAGCAGGGCAAAGTACAAGTACCAGATACACTTAAATCACTGACCCTCCGCTTGTTGCATGAAGATCCTCCGCTGGCTGTCAAAGAGGCTGCAGAGCCGTTGGTAAATAAACTTACAGGCTTTCAGCTGCTGTCGCAGGAATCAGGTCCAATTCAGCAGCTCGTAGTCCAGGTCCCTTTTATTCAGGGAGGCAAGACAAGCGAACTCTCGATGCAGTGGAGCGGGAAAAGGACGGAGAATGGCAAAATAGACGCTGATTTCTGCCGTGTCCTCTTTTATCTAAATCTACAGCATCTTGACGATATTATTATCGATATGCAGGTTCAGAATCGAGTCATGAGCATTCAGGTTTTTAATGATCACCCCGAGCTTAAGAAACTGGCCGAACAAATGACACCAGTATTGAAAAACAAATTGACTAAATTGAATTATCAACTGTCTGCTGTTCATTTTCATATGCCTGGACAAGGGAAAGTGGAACGGACTGAACGCAGTCTAGCAAAATTATATGAGCAAAATGAATATAACGGGGTGGATATAAAAATATGAAAACTCCTAAGTATACAAGAAAGACAGCAGTGGCCTTAGGGTATAACGCCGATAGTGCAGAAGCCCCAAAAGTGGTAGCAAAGGGCAAGGGTCTGGTTGCTCAGCAGATCATCGAAAAAGCAAAAGAGCAAGATATCCCCATCCAGGAGGACCCATCCTTGGTAGAAGTATTATCGCAACTGGAATTGAATGACAGAATACCAGAGGAACTGTACCAAGCAGTGGCCGAGGTTTTTTCGTATATCTATCATCTCGATCAGCAAGCAGGAAAACGAAAAGCATAGTTTGTATCAGCATAAATAGTTTTTTAGAAGAATAAGAAACCACCATGGCTACGAATCCGTAGCCACCATCTACAATGAAAATGAATTTCTATTTTGATACAAAAGTATAAAATTCACTCTGGGAATTTTCTAGCTCCAGCGCCTATGAGTCTGTCCGATAAAATTTTTTTAGCGTATAATTATGTGAGAATGCTTCCTATTCATCCGTTTTATTGTATAAAAACATTCATTTTGAATAAAAATACGTGGATTTCACTCCGTCGGACAGACTCCTAGCCCCTCGAGTCGCTTGTCTAGCTGCGGCTCCTAACTCCTCGAGACGCTTCGGTCCTGCCAATGAAGTCAAAGAACGACTTCACTGTCAGGCCCTCCAGCGCTTGTCGGAGTTGAACAGTCGCCTTCGCATTTCGAATTGTCTAGTGTCGCCTCCTAGAAACGCAGAAACTTCAATTCCACCGGCAGAAGCAAAAAGCGCTTCTTCTGGCGGAGTCTCCAGTTTCTGCGTTTCTGGGCAGTCGGCTATACTTTTCGGTTTCGGTCCGACCATTGAAGTCAAAGAACGACTACAATGGTCGGCCTCCGAGGCACAGGACGTGCTAGACCCGCCAGCCACAGGACGTGGCGTTTTGGCGGGCAGCGCTTGTCGGGGCTGACCAAGGCGCCCTGAGCTTTTCTTGTAATATCAGAATTTATATTTTTGTGAAGCCGCAACACAAACCATTCTTAGCTTTAGAAGAAGCTAACCCATTATTCTAAACGAAAAAAAAGAGGCTAGCCTAGGTACTATTTATCCCCTTGGCAGCTCTTTTAACTTACCTTATAACAAACTGAACAAGAAACCGATCACGACAATTGCCCCAATGATCCATTAGAATAGTTCTTACCACAAAACATCCCCTCTATTATAATATGCTTAATACTATGACTATATTTGAAAAGATTCGGTAGTATCGATCAGATGCTTGCGCTTCACTAGCAAAACAGAAGATTAATTTTATACCAATTTTGTCAGCTGTATCCATTTAGGTTCTACATCGACAGCTTCCATAATTTTTAAAGTCGTATTTGGTTCGACAGTTAACAAGAAGGATACAAGTTTGGACAAAGTGGTTACCTCCACTGCCTTTTGACGGCTGTAAAAGTAGTCTAATCCAATTTGCTGGCAGTCTGATACAGCATTTTCTTCATGTGAAATCTTTTTCGAACCCAATAAGCTGAATTGGTGTCCTAAAAAACCAGAAACTGGAGAAAGAGGTCACCAATAAGCGGTATTGGTGTCCTAAAAAACCAAAAACTGGAGAAAGAGGACACCAATAAGCGGTATTGGTGTCCTAAAAAACCAGAAACTGGAGAAAGAGGTCACCAATAAGCGGAATTGGTGCCCGAAAAAACCAGAAACTGGAGAAAGAGGTCACCAATAAGCGGTATTGGTGTCCTAAAAAACCAGAAACTGGAGAAAGAGGTCACCAATGAGCGGTATTGGTGTCCTAAAAAACCAGAAACTGGAGAAAGAGGTCACCAATGAGCTGTATTGGTGCTAAAAATTCCTCTGAACTGGCATACACCAATGAGCGCTATAAAAAATGCCTTTTCACATAAATACACCTAGCATACGATCTCCGTTCTGATTAAGTTCCGTCTCAAGCAGGAGAAGGAAACGGCGAGTAGAAAGGTGGTTGCCACTAGGAAGTTGCCACAATCAGAAAGGCGCTTGCGCTTTCCTTGTCAACGGGTTTCCGATTTTAAAACGGTAATAGCTTGTCATCGCTGCTTTTCCCATGGAGTTTCGTTAAACTGGATACTTTTTTGAGATAAATATTTTATTTAATTCATAAAGGTAGACAATCAATATTTCATTATATAAAATGAAAGCGCAGTCTATTTTTTCAAAATTGAAATGAATGATATTTTCTATTTAGGAAAACATTTTCAGGTCGTCTTGGACGGGTTTTTCTAATAGATAGGAGGATGGGAAATGAATGTCCATGAGTATCAAGGAAAAGAAATCCTCAGAAAATATGGGGTAAAAGTACCAAATGGAAAGGTTGCTTTTACAGTGGAGGAAGCTGTTGAAGCAGCTAAGGAGCTTGGCTCATCAGTAGTAGTAGTGAAAGCTCAGATTCACGCTGGCGGAAGGGGAAAAGCTGGCGGTGTCAAGGTTGCGAAAAACCTTGATGAAGTGCGTACATATGCTTCGGAAATCCTGGGTAAGACGCTGGTTACTCACCAGACTGGTCCAGAAGGCAAGGAAGTAAAACGTCTGCTGATTGAAGAAGGCTGTGACATCAAGAAGGAGTACTACGTAGGTTTAGTACTTGACCGTGCAACTTCAAGAGTTGTCTTGATGGCTTCAGAAGAAGGCGGAACGGAAATTGAAGAGGTTGCTGAAGCAACTCCTGAAAAAATCTTCAAAGAAGAAATCGATCCTGTGCTTGGCTTGATGCCATACCAAGCTCGCCGTATCGCTTTCCAGATCAATATTCCAAAAGAGCTTATCAACCAGGCTGTCAAATTCATGATGGGCCTGTACACTGCATATATCGAAAAAGATTGTTCGATTGCTGAAATCAACCCGCTTGTTGTTACAGGTGACGGTCAGGTAATCGCTCTTGATGCGAAACTGAACTTCGATGAAAATGCTTTATACCGCCAGAAGGATGTCCTTGAGTATCGTGATCTTGAGGAAGAAGATCCAAAGGAAATCGAAGCATCGAAGTATGACTTAAGTTATATTTCTTTAAATGGAAATATTGGCTGCATGGTGAACGGTGCCGGTCTTGCGATGGCAACGATGGACATCGTCAAGCATTATAGCGGAGACCCCGCCAACTTCCTTGATGTTGGGGGCGGCGCAACTGCTGAGAAAGTAACAGAGGCATTCAAAATTATCCTTTCCGATCCAAATGTAAAAGGAATCTTTGTTAATATCTTCGGCGGCATCATGAAGTGTGATGTCATTGCTACAGGTGTTGTGGAAGCTGCCAAGCAGGTTGGCCTACAGGTTCCGCTTGTCGTTCGACTGGAAGGTACGAACGTTGATCTTGGAAAACAAATTCTAAATGAATCGGGCTTGAATATCATTGCTGCTGAATCGATGGCAGACGGCGCTGAAAGAATTGTTTCATTAGTTAAGTAGGATCGAAAGGAGAATTAGACATGAGTGTATTTATTGATAAAGCTACAAAGGTCCTTGTTCAAGGAATTACAGGTTCGACAGCCCTTTTCCATACAAAACAAATGCTTGAATATGGTACAAAAATTGTTGGGGGAACATCTCCTGGCAAGGGTGGTACAGAAGTAGAAGGCGTACCAGTATTTAACACTGTGAAAGAAGCTGTTGAAACGACTGGTGCTACTGCATCTGTCATTTATGTACCTGCACCATTTGCAGCAGATGCGATCATTGAAGCTGTGGACGCAGAGCTTGATCTGGCTATCTGTATCACCGAACATATCCCGGTTTTGGATATGGTCAAGGTGAAACGTTATATGGAAGGCAAGAAGACCCGACTGATCGGCCCTAACTGCCCTGGTGTTATTACTCCTGAAGAATGCAAAATTGGGATCATGCCAGGGTATATCCATACGAAAGGACATGTAGGGGTTGTCTCACGTTCCGGGACATTGACATACGAAGCTGTACACCAGTTGACTCAGGCTGGACTCGGCCAGTCCACAGCGGTAGGAATCGGCGGAGATCCGGTAAACGGAACAAACTTCATCGATGTTTTAAAAGCGTTCAATGAAGACCCAGACACATTTGCCGTTATCATGATTGGAGAAATCGGCGGTACGGCTGAAGAAGAAGCGGCTGAGTGGGTCAAGGCAAACATGACAAAACCAGTTGTCGGCTTCATCGGCGGGAGAACAGCGCCTCCAGGGAAGCGCATGGGGCACGCTGGAGCGATCATTTCAGGCGGAAAGGGTACAGCAGATGAAAAGATCCGCGTCATGAACGAATGCGGTATCAAGGTAGCTGATACTCCGTCTGTCATGGGTGAAACGCTGATCGGCGTATTGAAGGAGCAAGGCTTGTACGATAAATGCAAAACACATTAGGATAACCAATCAGCAGTCCCTCTGAACGGAGGGGCTGTTTGTTAATCCCAGGGGGGAAGAAAATGGACGAATTTAAAAGGAAATTGATTCAGCTTGTCCACAGTAGAAAGGCAAGCTGGAAAGAAATCTATTCTATCCTGAAATACGAGGCATCAGGGAATAGAGGGGAAGAAACTGAAAATGCCTTTAACAATCCAGCTTACACTCAACAACTCCACCGAGACCTTCAGCTTATTTCCGTTGACCGACTTCTTTATCATTACTCCTCACAAAACATCCATCTAATCACTATCTTTGACGATGAATATCCTGAGAAACTCAAGAATATCTACCAGCCTCCATGGATCCTTTTCGCAAAAGGGAATCTTTCCATGCTGAAAATAACCGACTCTCTGGCCGTTGTTGGTTCTCGAAATGCAACCGACTATGGGTATAAATCGATTGATTTTTTGTTTCCTTCATTAATAAAAAGGAATATTGTGATTGTAAGTGGCCTTGCAAAAGGGATCGATGCGCATGCTCATAAGACAGCGATCAAACTGGGTGGGAAAACAATCGGTGTGATTGCTGGTGGCTTTCAGCACTTATATCCTAAGGAAAATAGCAAGCTGGCAGAATATATGATGGAAACTCAGCTTGTCTTATCGGAATATCCTCCAGCAACCCGCCCGGAAAAATGGCATTTTCCGATGCGAAACAGGATTATCAGCGGCCTTTCAGAGGGTACACTGGTTGTTGAGGCAAGGAAAAGAAGCGGTTCCTTGATCACCGCAGATTTTGCTTTGAACGAAGGCAGAAATGTGTTTGCTATTCCTGGAAGTATTTTGACCCCGGATTCCGATGGAGTTCACTATTTGATACAGCAGGGCGCTAAACTAATAAAAAGCGCAGAGGATATTCTCGAGGAATTTTGAAGGGAACGAAAGTGACTCCAAAAATGAAATAGGCAGATTTTAGCTGATAAGTTTGTTAGAATTTACGCGATTTTGGAAGAAAATAATAATTTTAGAACAGAATTGCAATAAAAAGGTTGAAATAATTTTCATTCTGGTATACATTTTGCATCAGGTATTTCAAAATCTCTTAATTAGTTGAAATCGTTTTCTTTTAAGGTGTATTTGACAATTTCAGGATATATCAATCATAATTGATGATAATTTTATCCCTCTAAGGAGGACAAATGGATGTCAGAGTTTTTAGTAATCGTCGAATCGCCGGCTAAGGCTAAGACGATCGAGCGTTATCTTGGAAAAAAGTATAAAGTAAAGGCTTCGATGGGGCACTTAATTGATTTGCCCAAGAGCCAGATGGGAATTGATACAGAAAATAATTATAACCCAAAATATATTACCATTAGGGGCAAGGGTCCCGTACTGAAGGAATTGAAATCTGCAGCAAAAAAAGCAAAGAAAGTCTATCTCGCAGCTGACCCCGACAGGGAAGGGGAAGCAATTGCCTGGCATTTAGCACAAAGCCTTAATGTAGATGTTCATTCTGATTGTCGGGTCGTATTCAATGAGATTACTAAGGATGCCATCCAAGAATCTTTTAAACACCCGAGGGCAATCAATATGGACCTAGTAGATGCTCAGCAGGCGCGACGTGTATTAGACAGGCTGGTAGGTTACAATATTAGCCCGTTGCTTTGGAAGAAGGTAAAGAAAGGGCTGAGCGCAGGCCGAGTGCAATCCGTTGCGCTAAGGATGATCATCGATCGCGAAAAAGAAATCGCTGCTTTTGAGCCAGAGGAATATTGGTCAATCAGCGCTGAATTCCTAAAAGGGAAAGTTGGATTTGAAGCATCCTTTTATGGGATTGGCAAGGATAAAAACGAATTGAAGTCAGAGGAAGAAGTAAAAAACATCCTCAAGCAAGTGAAGGGGAATAAATTCACCGTTGATACAGTAACGAAGAAGGAAAGGAAAAGAAATCCAGCACCACCTTTCATCACTTCTTCCTTACAACAGGAAGCGGCAAGAAAACTTAATTTCCGTGCGAGGAAGACGATGATGCTTGCGCAGCAGCTTTATGAAGGAATCGATCTTGGAAAAGAAGGAACAGTCGGATTGATTACGTATATGAGAACGGACTCCACAAGAATTTCTGAACTAGCTCAGAGAGAAGCAAAAGAATATATTATTGGCGAATATGGGGAAAAATTCATCCAAACCGAGCCAAGGAAAGAGAAAAAGCAGACAAATGCCCAGGATGCTCACGAAGCGATCAGGCCAACGAGCACGATGAAAGTTCCTGATAAGGTAAAGGAATTTCTCTCAAGAGATCAGTACAGGCTTTATAAATTGATCTGGGAACGGTTTGTCGCAAGCCAAATGGCCTCTGCAATTATGGATACGATGAGCGTTGATTTAAAAAATGGGGAGATTACGTTTCGTGCGACTGGTTCAAAGGTAAAATTCGCCGGGTTCATGAAGGTATACGTAGAAGGAACGGATGACCAGGTTGAAGAGAAAGATAAATACCTTCCTGATCTGCAGGAAGGAGACGAAGTCATCAAGAAAGAGTTCGAATCGAAGCAGCATTTTACACAGCCTCCTCCAAGGTATACAGAAGCAAGACTTGTTAGGACGCTGGAAGAAATGGGGATTGGACGGCCATCAACCTATGCGCCTACTCTGGATACAATCCAGAAAAGAGGCTATGTATCCCTTGATAATAAACGATTTGTACCAACGGAACTGGGCGAGGTTATTCATGAATTGATGTTGGAATTTTTTCCAGAGATCCTTGATTTGGAATTTACAGCGAAAATGGAGGATAACCTTGACCACGTCGAGGAAGGAAAAATTAATTGGGTCAAGGTCATTGATGAATTTTATCGGGATTTTGAAAAAAGTCTTGAAATAGCGGAGAAAGAAATGCAGGAAATCGAAATCAAGGATGAACCTGCCGGCGAAGATTGTGATCTGTGCGGCTCACCAATGGTCTTTAAAATGGGGCGTTACGGAAAGTTCATGGCCTGCAGCAATTTCCCTGAATGTCGGAACACGAAGGCAATTGTCAAGGATATAGGAGTCAAGTGCCCGAAATGTGAAGAAGGAAACATCATCGAGCGAAAAAGCAAGAAACGCCGGATTTTTTACGGTTGTGACCGCTATCCAGAGTGTGACTTCCTCTCCTGGGACAAACCACTTGCAAGGAAATGCCCGAAATGTGACAATATGCTAGTCGAGAAAAAGCTTAAAAAAGGTGTCCAGGTTCAATGCACAGAATGTGATTACAAAGAAGAACCACAAAGCTAGAGTGAGCCATGAGCTCACTTTTTATGGTTGTAAGAGGCACGATTTCGTTGTCTGGCCACTCAGTACTTGTTAAGAAATACTATCGGATTCAAGGGAAAAATAAGTAAGATGAATAGATAATGGAAGCTTTAAATAAAGGCAGATGGTATAATTAGATTTTTGATCATTGTTCATGTGACATAGCCTGTCATTGGAGAAATACGCGAAGTTTAAAAAGGATACTTTTTTTATATCAATGGAGGAAATAGATATGACAGAAGCAACAGTAAATGTCGTTGGTGCTGGTTTGGCCGGAAGTGAAGCGGCTTGGCAGCTTGCTGAGAGAGGCATTAAAGTCAACCTATATGAGATGAGGCCATTGAAGCAGACACCTGCCCATCATACCGATAAATTTGCCGAGCTTGTATGCAGTAATTCTTTACGCGCGAATACGTTAACAAACGCGGTTGGAGTGTTAAAGGAAGAAATGAGAATGTTAAACTCTGTTATTATCGGAGCTGCAGATGCCTGTGCTGTTCCAGCTGGCGGTGCTTTGGCGGTAGATCGGCATGAATTTGCAGCACTTGTTACGAACCGTGTGAAGGATCATCCGAATGTTACTGTTTTTAAGGAAGAAATCACGGAAATTCCCCAAGGACCGACCGTCATTGCCACGGGGCCATTGACAAGCCCGGCTTTGTCAGAACAATTGAAACAGCTTACTGGGGAAGAATATCTTTATTTTTATGACGCGGCAGCTCCAATTCTTGAGAAAGATAGTATTGATATGGATAAGGTCTATCTTAAATCCCGATATGATAAAGGAGAAGCGGCATACTTAAACTGTCCCATGACAGAAGAAGAATTCGACCGTTTTTATGACGCTCTGATCTCCGCTGAGACAGTTCCGCTAAAGGAATTTGAAAAAGAAGTCTTTTTCGAAGGATGCATGCCGATTGAGGTAATGGCGCAAAGAGGAAGAAAAACGATGTTATTTGGCCCGATGAAGCCAGTAGGTCTAGAAGATCCCAGAACAGGGAAAAGACCATACGCCGTGGTGCAGCTTCGCCAGGATGATGCAGCCGGAACTCTTTATAATATTGTTGGCTTCCAGACACATCTTAAATGGGGACCACAAAAGGAAGTAATTCAATTGATTCCCGGTTTGGAGAACGTTGAAATCGTCCGCTACGGTGTGATGCATCGTAACACATTTATCAACTCACCTAAGGTGTTAAAAGCAACCTATCAATTCAGGAAAAGAGAAGATTTGTTTTTTGCCGGACAAATGACAGGTGTAGAAGGTTATGTTGAATCAGCAGCCAGCGGCCTGATTGCTGGAATAAATGCTGCACGTCTTGTAAAAGGTGAAGCGCCGGTAGAATTCCCGCATGAAACAGCTATGGGCAGCATGGCTAGATATATTACAACTACAAACGCGAAAAACTTCCAGCCAATGAACGCAAATTTCGGTCTTTTCCCTGATCTTCCAGATAAAATCAGATCGAAGCAGGAACGAAATGAGCAACATGCTTCCAGAGCATTGGGAACAATTCAGAACTTTGTGAAAAATTTGTAAAGTTGGTTGCGGTGGCTATACAAATATGATACTATTTAATAGCCCTTGTGAGGTGATGAGATGGAAGCAAATGTGAACAATTCTTTAAAGTTATTTATTGAATATTTACAAATTGAGAAAAACTACTCACAATATACAATTGAACATTACCAACAGGATATTAGGGGATTCTTTTTGTTCATGTCTGAACAAGGGCTTACAGGTCTGAATGATGTGGAGTATGCGGATATAAGAATTTACCTGACAAAATTGTTTGATCAGCAGCTCTCCAGAAAATCAGTTGCACGGAAAATTTCCTGCATGCGCAGCTTTTATAAGTTTTTGCTGCGTGAAAAAATGGTCGAAGACAATCCATTTTCACTTGTATCCATCCCAAAACTGGAAAAGCGGCTGCCGGATTTTTTTTATGAAGAGGAGCTTGCTCAACTGTTCGCTGCATGTGAAACCGAAACAGCTCTTGGAAAACGGAACAAAACACTTCTGGAGCTGCTTTATGCGACGGGAATCCGAGTAGGTGAGTGCAGTAACATCCAGGTGAAGGAAGTAGATTTATCGCTATCGACTGTTTTGATTCATGGAAAAAGGAAAAAGGATCGATATGTACCTTTCGGAAGTTTTGCTCAAGATGCGATGGAAGACTACATAAAGAATGGGAGACCAGACTTGCTGAACGGAAAGGATGACCACGGCTATTTGTTTGTGAATTTTCGAGGCGGGCCGCTTACAGATAGAGGGATCAGGGACGTTCTGAATAAGCTGATTGAAAAGTCTGCTCTTACCGGAAAAATCCATCCGCATAAATTACGACATTCCTTTGCGACACATATGATGAGCAACGGGGCAGATATGAGAACAGTCCAGGAACTTCTTGGCCATGCTTTCCTGTCTTCTACGCAAGTTTATACCCATGTTACAAAGGAACATTTACGCAGTATTTATTTAGCACACCACCCGAGGGCATAAGCCAAAAGGAGGACGTTAAGATGTCGGAATTCCATGCCACTACGATATTTGCTGTTCAACACAAAGGGCAATGCGCCATGTCAGGCGATGGTCAGGTTACTTTGGGCAATGCTGTAGTGATGAAACACACAGCAAAGAAGGTCCGCAAGTTGTTTAATGGGAAAGTAATTGCCGGTTTTGCAGGTTCGGTTGCTGATGCATTCACTTTGTTTGAGAAGTTTGAAGGAAAGCTGGAGGAATACAATGGCAATCTCCAAAGGGCAGCGGTAGAGCTCGCTAAACAGTGGAGGAGTGACAAAGTCCTTCGGCAGCTAGAAGCGATGCTGATTGTGATGAATGACACAGACATGCTGCTGATTTCCGGAACAGGGGAAGTAATTGAACCTGATGACGGCATTCTTGCCATCGGTTCTGGCGGCAACTATGCTTTAGCAGCAGGCCGTGCGTTAAAACAATATGCTGGGGATCATTTGACAGCAAAAGAAATCGCGAAGTCTTCATTGGAAATTGCAGCTGATATTTGTGTTTACACAAATCACCATATCATTGTGGAAGAACTGTAATGAAAGAAGGAGTGAAGAGTGTGAAACAACCAACAAATTTAACTCCGAGGCAGATCGTTGAAAAGCTGGACCAGTATATAATTGGACAAAAAGATGCAAAAAAAGCAGTGGCAGTTGCTCTTAGGAACAGGTATCGCCGTGGATTGCTCGCTGAAAATATCAGAGATGAAATCATTCCTAAGAACATCTTGATGATCGGACCTACAGGCGTTGGCAAAACGGAAATAGCAAGAAGGATGGCCAAATTGGTTGGCGCTCCTTTCGTCAAGGTGGAAGCCACTAAATTTACCGAAGTCGGCTATGTGGGACGAGATGTGGAATCAATGGTCAGGGATCTCGTGGAAACCTCGATCAGACTTGTGAAAGAAGAGAAGATGGAGAAAGTCAAGGAACCAGCAGAAGATAATGCTAATCGCCGCCTTGTCGAGCTTCTGGTTCCATCAATGAAAAAAACGGTAAATTATAAAAACCCATTGGAAATGCTCTTTGGCGGGAATCAGCAACAGCCTGAGCAAGAAACAAGCCAGTCAGAGGATATGGGTTTATTAGAAAAAAGAAAAACAATCAAGCAGAGACTCGAACAAGGAGAACTGGAAGATGAGCTGGTAACCGTTGAAGTCGAAGAACAGGCCCCCTCTATGTTTGATATGCTCCAAGGTTCTGGAATGGAACAGATGGGAATGAACATGCAGGATGCATTAGGCGGCTTAATGCCGAAAAAACGAAAGAAACGAAAACTTCCAGTACGTGAGGCGAGAAAGTTACTGATCAATGAGGAAGCACAAAAGCTGATTGACATGGATGAGGTTACTCAGGAAGCTACTTATCGAGCTGAGCAGATGGGGATCATTTTCATTGATGAAATCGACAAAATCGCCAGCAAGAATTCTGGCAGTTCCAGCGCGGACGTCTCACGAGAGGGTGTTCAAAGAGACATCCTGCCAATAGTAGAAGGGTCAACGGTTAATACAAAATATGGTCCGGTAAAAACGGATTACATCTTATTTGTCGCTGCGGGTGCCTTCCACACGGCAAAACCATCCGATTTGATACCGGAACTACAAGGTCGTTTCCCGATCCGCGTCGAATTAACTAAACTGACAGTCGATGATTTTTATCGAATTCTGGTTGAACCAGATAATGCTTTAACAAAGCAATATGAAGCTTTATTGGCAACTGAAGGTATACAAATTGAATTTTCTGACGATGCTATTCGTAAGATAGCAGAAGTCGCATATGAAGTGAATCAGAATACGGATAATATTGGAGCTAGAAGGCTGCAAACGATCCTAGAAAAGCTTCTCGAAGATCTGAGTTTTGAAGCGCCAGACATCCATATGGAAAAAGTGGCAATCACTCCACAATATGTGGAAGAAAAACTAGGCGCTATCTCAAGGAATAAAGATTTAAGCCAGTTCATCTTATAATGTTCTCGTTTTAAAGCATACTCAATAGGGTAGACAAATAAAAGCTGCCTATTGTGCTAAGGAATCGAAATTAGCTAAATAAGAAAAATAATGTTATTTTGTTTAAAGCAAAATAGGAGGAAGAAACAATGGACTTACTAACGAAAACTAGAAAAATTAATGCCCTGCTCCAAAAAGCTGCCGGGAAACCAGTAAACTTCAAAGAAATGTCAGAGACACTTAGTGAAGTAATCGAAGCAAATATTTTTGTTGTCAGCCGGAGAGGGAAACTGCTTGGCTTCGCAATTAACCAGCAGATTGAAAACGAGCGAATGGTGAAAATGCTTGAAGATCGTCAATTCCCAGAGGATTATACGAAAAACTTGTTCAACATCCAGGTGACTTCACCAAATTTGGATGTGGACAGTGAGTATACAGCATTCCCGGTTGAAAACAAAGATTTATTCAAAAGCGGATTGACTACCATCGTGCCAATCATTGGCGGTGGTGATCGCCTCGGAACCTTAATCCTAGCTCGTCTCCAAGAACAGTTCCATGACGATGATCTAATCCTCGCTGAATACGGCGCAACGGTCGTTGGAATGGAAATCCTGCGCGAAAAAGCCGAAGAGATCGAGGGGGAGGCACGAAGCAAAGCTGTCGTTCAAATGGCGATCAGTTCCCTATCCTACAGCGAACTGGAAGCAATCGAGCACATCTTTGAAGAACTAAACGGAAAAGAAGGCTTACTCGTTGCATCCAAAATCGCTGACAGAGTCGGCATCACTCGTTCAGTCATTGTAAATGCATTGCGCAAGCTTGAAAGTGCAGGCGTTATAGAATCACGTTCCTTAGGAATGAAAGGAACATACATTAAAGTATTGAACGATAAATTCTTGTTCGAACTAGAAAAACTTAAAAATAACTAAAGTTCAAAAGTCACTGAAAATTTTATCGACCAAACAAAAAAGCTGGTTCGATTCCATTTATTTGGAATTGAACCAGCTTTTTTTATAAAATAAGAACTCACCATGGCTACGAATCCGTAGCCACCATCGACATTGAAAATGAATTTCTATTTCCAAACAAAAGTATAAAATTCACTTCGAGAATTGTCCAGCTCCAGCTCCAGCCGCTCGAGTCGTTTGTCCTAGCTACGGCTCCTAACTCCTCGAGACGCTGGTGGGCAAGCCAATCATATTTTAAAGATGAGGATTATAATGTGTTATCTGATTACGGCCACGGGTTTTTACCACCTCTGCCATCTTTTGTACCACTCATTGACAAATAATTTACCATCTGTTGACTCCCCGTTTACCATAAAAACTTTACGTAACCGTTAAAGGCGTGGCAATCGCTTCTATCGGCCGTTCCAAAGACATCCTTGACACTGAGCCTCCGGCAGATATGATGTGGCAGCCATTGCCGGCATCCCCCTTAGGGCGTTCCCTACGGTCACTCGGGGGCTGCCAGCCGGACAGCCTATCATATCTGCCTACTCAGTATCAAGGACCGCTACGCTTGCCTTTTCCACTGGGATTAGACGGTCCTGGTAAATGGCCTGGCGAACGGTGGTAAATTCCTTGGCATTCCTTGGTACAAAGGATGGCATTAGTGGTACATTTCAGTGGCCGTAATCATGTTATCTGATGAAATGCCTACATAAGGGTATCTTTCCACTTGAAAGATGCCCTTATAGAGGTGGAGATGCTCGCATAAGGGTATCATTCCGCATGAAAGATACCCTTATAGAGGTGGAAATACTCGCATAAGGGTATCATTCCGCATGAAAGATGCCCTTATAGAGGTGGAAATGCCTGCATAAGGGTATCATTCCGCATGAAAGATGCCCTTATAGAGGTGGAAATGCTCGCATAAGGGTATCATTCCACTTGAAAGATGCCCTTATGGCAGTCGTTTTAGGAAAAAACCACGAAACATATAATATTTGAGGAGTTGTGATTTCCAATTTCCTGTATGGATTTAGTGAAAACCAATCAACAGCCTCGATGATCATCCAAACCAAAAAAGGACCAGGCACAGTTTGCCCGGTTTTTCTTGTAACTTTTCCAGTTCCGTTCATTTCGGTGTTTTATTTATCCTAAAAATGAATGAATAGAGAAGCATCAGTGTTACAAAAATATTTCGTTATATTTACAAAAAAATAAAACGATTAGGCAGACATATCCAGCTAAAAAAGCAAAAAATAAGCAAAAAGAAATAGGTAAGTAGACTAAAAAAACAGGGATATAAGAATGCGGATTGATTCATTCTACCTAGTTATACTAAAAACACAATCTAAAAACAGGCGTAAAATAACTACATTAAGGTTAAGTAGGTGTATAGGTCTTTTATCCTGTTTTATAAAATGAGCATTATGCATGATAAAAATTAACGGAAACTACATAGACATATTATTTCAGATTCTTTACAATTAGGGGTAGATTGACGATATTCGCCAAAGAATTACAAAATTCAGCAAAAAAATCCTGTTTTGTAAACGAGAGGTGCAAAAATGAATTTGTTTTCAAATACAATATCGACGCTCGAACATGCGCTGGACTACTCTTCAGCAAAGCAGAAAGTAATCTCGCAAAATATTGCTAATGTTGATACACCGAACTATAAAGCAAAGGATGTGTCATTCAAGGCGGTATTCCAGGATGTAATGGAACAATCCTTTGAAGCGAATAAATCGGATTCGCGACATTATGATTTCTTCAGCAGGCCAAGCCGTTTGCCTGGCATCATTAACAAACAAAACGTTAATTATAACGAAAATGGGAATAGCGTTGATTTGGATAAAGAAATGGCCGATATGGCAACAAATCAAATCTACTATAATGCAGTGACTGAGAGGATCAATGGGAAATTCAATACGCTCCAATCGGTCATTAGGGGAGGTAGGTAAGTATGACAATCTTTCATAGCATGGACACGACTGCATCTGCGTTAACAGCACAGCGTCTGAGAATGGACGTCATTTCCTCCAATATGGCCAATGTTGATTCGACAAGAGGTGTGAATGGAGAGCCTTATCGCCGGAAGATGGTTGTCATGGAGCCAAAGGAAGGCAGCTTCTCTTCATTTCTTAATAAAGCAATCGGAAATACAGACAGCTCCGGAGCTGGCAATGGAGTGAAAGTAACAAGAATCGCTGAAGACAGAGAAAATCCGCTCAAAATGGTTTATGATCCAGAGCATCCCGATGCCGATGCGGATGGCTATGTTGCCTATCCCAATGTAGATCCATTAAGGGAGATGGTCGACTTAATAAGTGCCACTCGATCATATGAAGCAAACGTGACAGTTTTTAACGCCTCTAAAGGAATGATGATGAAAGCACTTGAAATTGGAAAGTAAGGAGAGAACGCAATGAATACTGCCGGAATTAATTCAGTAACCCAAATGGTCAAGCCGTTTGAAACAAAGGGTCCTACTCCCACATCTACACCATACGAAGCGCAGAAAAGTTTTTCGTCCGTACTTAAGCAAACAATTGAAAATGTAAATGAATCCCAGCTTCAATCTGATGTGCTGACCGAAAAGTTAGCCCGTGGTGAAAATATTGACCTTCATCAGGTGATGATTGCAAGCCAAAAAGCAAGCATTACCCTACAGGGAACCCTGGAAGTCAGAAACAAAGTGATCGAAGCATACCAAGAAATGATGAGAATGCAAGTTTAATATTATTGGCTAAAAACTAATCGGTTATTAGCTGTATAAAAGAAGAGACATAATAACCGGGGGATTGAAATGAAAGAAACCGTTCAAAAGTATATACATACAATGAAGGATTTCTGGCTCGGGCGAACCAGAAAACAAAAAATAAGTATTTTGGCATCTATTTTCTTTGTTTTCGCCGTTGCTGGTCTCACCGCTATTTTTTCAACAAAGCCTTCCTTAGTGCCACTTTATAGCAATTTAACACCCGCCGAGACAGGAACAATCAAACAAAGTCTGGATGCCAGGGGCATTAAATCAGAAATAACGGATGACGGAAAGACCATCATGGTTCCCGAAGAGTCAGTCGATACGCTGAAGGTAGAACTGGCTGCTGAAGGAATTCCAAAGTCAGGAAGCATTGATTATTCCTTTTTTAGCCAGAACGCAGGCATGGGCATGACAGATAATGAGTTCAATGTGCTCAAGCTGGAAGCCATGCAGACGGAATTGGCAAATTTGATGAAAGGAATCGATGGGGTCAATGACGCCAAAGTAATGATAAACCTTCCGGAAAAAGGAATATTTGTAAGTGATAATGCCGAACCGGCTTCGGCATCCATCGTCCTCAATACGAGTCCTGGTTATCAATTCAAGGAAGAACAAATTACAGCTCTTTACCATCTAGTAGCAAAAAGTGTTCCCAATCTTCCTACTGATAATATCGTCATTATGAATCAGTTTTTTGAGTATTTTGATTTAAAAAATGAAAATAGTTCCAGTGGTGCTACATTTGCTTCACAGCATGAAATAAAGCAACAAATTGAAAGGGATGTTCAAAGACAAGTCCAAAACATGCTCGGAACACTTATGGGTCATGATAAAGTCGTTGTTTCAGTAACTGCTGATATTGATTTTACCCAAGAAAACAGGGTAGAAAACATTGTTGAACCCGTTGATAAAGAAAATATGGAAGGCATCGCCATTAGTGCACAGCGGATTACGGAGACGTTTACTGGCAACGCAAATCAGGCCGGAGGGGTTCCAGCAGGAGGCAATCCTGCTGATACGACTGGTTCCCAATATCTTGAGGGAGCGACGGGGAACGGAGATTATGAAAAAGTAGAAGAAACGATCAATAATGAAGTAAATAGAATTAAAAAAGAAATCACAGAGAGTCCTTACAAGGTGAGGGATTTGGGCATTCAGGTGATGGTAGAACCTCCGACTCCTGATGACCCAACTTCTCTTCCTCAGGATAGGAGGGATGATATAACCAAAATCCTCGGAACGATTATAAGGACGACAATTGATAAAGACGTTCTTGGAACACCGTTGACAGATGAGTTGATCAAGGAGAAGGTAGTCGTCTCTGTTCAGCCATTTAATGGGAAAATTGCTTTTGATCAACAGGTTGTCCAAAAATTGCCTTGGTGGGTATACCTTATCGGCGGATTGTTGCTTGCGGCTATCGTGACCCTGTTGCTTCTGTTCTTAAGAGCAAGAAAGAACAAAGTAGAAGAAGAGTTTGTTTATGAAGAACAGCTTGAACCAATTCATGTTCCTGATGTAAACAAGGAATTGGAAACAGAAGGTACAATGAAGAAAAAGCAGCTCGAAAAAATGGCAAAAGAAAAGCCAGAGGATTTTGCGAAGCTATTACGGACATGGATTTCTGAGGACTAGGGGGGTCAAGCAATGAGGAAAGATCAAAAAGAATTAACAGGAAAACAGAAGGCAGCCATCCTCCTGATCTCGCTTGGACCAGATGTCTCTGCTTCCATTTACAAGCATTTAAGTGAAGAAGAAATCGAGAAGCTTACACTTGAAATATCAGGTGTAAAAAAAGTGGACTCTCTGGCAAAAGAAGAAATTCTTGAAGAGTTTCATAGCATTGCGCTAGCACAGGACTATATTACCCAAGGTGGAATCGGCTATGCGAAAACGGTATTGGAAAAAGCATTAGGGACCGATCAGGCAGCGGTGATCATTAATAGATTGACTTCATCCCTGCAAGTACGCCCGTTTGATTTCGCCCGAAAAGCAGATCCTGGCCAGATTCTTAATTTTATCCAAAATGAGCACCCGCAAACAATCGCATTGGTTCTCTCTTATTTGGACTCAGCACAGGCCGGACAGATTCTTTCTGAATTGCCGCAGGAAGTACAAGCGGATATTGCCCGCCGAATTGCTGTGATGGATAGTACTTCCCCTGAAATCATAAATGAAGTGGAACAAATTCTGGAAAGAAAACTGTCAGCTACTGTTACTCAAGATTATACGCAAACAGGCGGAATCGAGGCGGTAGTGGATGTCTTGAACGGGGTAGACCGAGCAACTGAACGAACAATTCTTGATTCACTGGAAATCCAGGATCCTGAACTTGCCGAGGAAATCAAAAAGCGGATGTTCGTATTTGAAGATATTGTTACTCTTGATAATCGTGCAATCCAACGAGTAATCCGAGATTGTGAAAACGAGGATCTCTTGCTTGCTCTTAAAGTCTCAAGTGATGAAGTGAAGGAAATCGTCTATAAAAATATGTCTAAACGGATGGTAGAAACTTTCCAAGAAGAAATGGAATTCATGGGCCCTGTAAGACTGCGTGATGTCGAAGAGGCGCAATCAAGGATTGTCGCCATCATTCGCCGTCTGGAAGAAGCTGGTGAAATCGTCGTTGCCCGCGGCGGAGGGGATGATATCATTGTCTAGACTAATTAAATCCCAGTTTACTAGTAGTGATTTGCCCCCAGAAAAGAAAGTCATTTCCATTAGAATGCTAGATACTTCTACCGATGAAAAAACGGCATCTTCTGTATTCCCCCATACAGAAGATGAGAGGAAGAGAATCCTGGACGATGCTGAAATGGAAGCAAAAAGGATTGTTTCGCAGGCGATAGAGGAAGCCGAATTCACCAGGAAGCAAGTTCAATTAGAAAGGCAGGATTGGGAGGAGCAAAAGCAGATTCTTGCGGAAGAATCCAGGCAGGCTGGTTTTGACCAAGGGTATCAAGACGGCAGAAATCAAGGATACGAGGAATATCAACAGTCAATAATGTTTGCCCAACAAATCGTGCAAGCCGCAAAACAGGATTACCAGAATCATATCGATTCATCAGAAAAAGTAATTCTCGACCTTGGTGTGATAATCGCAGGCAAAATCATCGGAGAGAAACTGACAGCAGATGAAGGCTTCCTCCCGCTTGTTAAAACTGCGTTGAAAAATGCAAGGGATTATAAGGACATTCAGCTTCATGTCCATCCTAATCATTATCAGGAATTGCTTAGCCACAAAGAAGAATTAATCGCGATGTTTCCAAAAGAGATAGTCTTCTACATCTACCCAGATGATGGACTGATCGAATCCTCCTGCATAATTGAATCAGAAAATGGCAGGATGGATGCCAGTGTGGATAGCCAATTGGAGGAAATTAAGACGAAACTGTTTGAGATTTTGGAGAGTGATCTAGAGTGAAGGCTCGGGATTTATTGAATCATGTAGACTCATTAGATAGCTTCAAACGTTACGGCAGGGTGAAGCGGGTAGTCGGTCTAATGATCGAATCTCAAGGTCCGGAAAGCTCGATCGGAGATGTTTGTTTTATCCATGTAGGCGCAGCAAGGAAACGAAAAATCCAGGCAGAGGTAGTCGGTTTTAAAGATGAAAGCATTATTCTTATGCCATATACCTCGATTCATGAAATTTCTCCTGGGAGTTTAGTAGAAACTACCATGAAGCCATTAGAAGTGAAAGCTGGAATGGGGTTAATCGGGAAAGTGGTCGACTCTTTGGGAGTTCCATTGGATCAATCCAGTCTCCCAAAAGGCCTTGCCTCGGTTCTGACAGAGCAAGATCCACCTAACCCTATGAGCAGGCCACCAATCACTGAACCAATCGAAGTGGGAGTTAGATTGATTGATAGTCTGCTGACGGTGGGCAATGGGCAACGGGTAGGAATATTTGCCGGTAGTGGGGTAGGGAAAAGCACCTTGCTGGGAATGATTGCGAGAAACACTACCGCTGACTTAAATGTCATCGGACTGATTGGTGAACGAGGAAGAGAAGTACGGGAGTTTATCGAACGAGATTTAGGTCCAGAAGGTTTAAAACGTTCGATTGTCGTTGTGGCAACTTCTGATCAGCCAGCATTGATGCGGATCAAAGGAGCCTATACAGCAACTGCAATTGCAGAATACTTTCGCGACAAAGGGCTTAATGTCATGCTCATGATGGATTCCGTTACACGAGTGGCGATGGCCCAGCGGGAAGTTGGTCTTGCAGTTGGCGAGCCTCCAACGACGAAAGGCTATACTCCGTCGGTGTTTGCGATCCTTTCCAGGCTTCTTGAAAGAACAGGAACCAATGAATTTGGGTCAATCACTGGCTTCTACACAGTCCTTGTTGATGGAGATGATATGAATGAGCCGATCGCAGATACAGTCCGAGGAATCCTAGATGGTCATTTTGTAATGGATCGGGACTTGGCCAATAAAGGTCAGTATCCAGCAGTGAATGTCCTAAAAAGCATCAGCAGAGTTATGAATAATATTGTAAGCCCAGAACATCTACAGGCAGCAGAGAGATTGAGGGAATTAGTAAGCACTTATATGAACGCTGAAGATTTAATTAATATTGGGGCATATAAGAAAGGAACATCAGCTCCAATCGATGAAGCCGTCATGAGATACCCTCTTATACTGGATTTCTTGAAGCAGAGCACAAATGAAAAAGTCTCATTTGATGAGAGTGTAGAAGCATTATGGAAGCTTGTAAAGAAAGGTTGATCGTTCGATGCGTTTTCAATACAAATTTGATAAAATTCTTTCTCTCAAGTCAAGAGAAAAGGACGAGGCACAAGCGGTATACGAAGAATCAGTTAAAAACTTTGAAGATGCAGCTGAAAAACTTTATGAACTTTTAAAGAAAAAAGAGGATCTTGAGAGTTTTCAGTCAGACAGGCTTCTTGGTGGTTTACCGGTACAGGAAATACGTCACCATCAACTTTTTATCGGCAATTTGGACAAATCGATTGCCCATTTTCAAAAGGTGGTAATGAACGCGAGAAATAGAATGAACCTTCAGCAAATACAGCTCATGGAAAAGAACAAGGAAGTTAAAAAGTTTGAAAAAATCAAACAGAAAGACCACCATCAGTTTCTTGCGAATGAAAAATATGCCGAGAGCAGGATGATGGATGAAGTCTCACTTCAGCAATACATGAACCGGGAAATAAGGTGATTCAATGGCGGAGAGCATGAAGGAAAAAGGCAACCAGCGAGAGAGAAGCAAGTTTCAAAAATTTATATTTGTAGTAGCTATCCCAGTTTTATTTTCGATTGTTGTGGCTTTGGTTGCCCTCTCTTTTCTTGGAGTCAATATTTTACAAACGGCAAAGGATTTCGGCAGCAATGTTCCATTCCTCTCCTCCATGGTGAAAGTAAATAAACAGCCATCTGTCGAGGAATTTCAAAAGCAGATAGTGAGTATGGAAGCCGTGATCACGGACCGTGATGCGAAACTCAAACAACTTCAGTCCGAAATAGACAGCAAGGATACCGATCTGAAACGAATGGAACTCGAGAAAGGCCAGCTTCAGGCGCAGATAGAAGAATTGACAGCAATCAAGGAAGGGAATAAACGAGCCTTCCAGGAAATCGTCAAGACGTATGAAACGATGTCAGCTAAAAGCGCTGCATCGATTATTTCAAAAATGAAATCAGATGAAGCGATGAAAATCCTGACGAATATCAAGACGGATTCATTAGCAGCGATCCTGGAAAAGCTTCCGGCAGATGTAGCTGCGAATTACACTCAATTATTAACGAACAAGGCGGGAAGCAATTAACAGTTATTTTTTTGAAAGGAGGTGAAAAGATGGAAATTGGATCGCTTGGATCTGTTCTTAGTGTCGCAGCCGTGAAACAACCTGTATCCGGCAAGAACGAAATCAAAGACGGTTTTGCGGAAATGATGGCATCGGTGCTTTTGGAAGCAAATAGTGCAAAGAATGCGGAATCATTAGGCCAAGGTAAGAAAGAATTGCAGAGTCTTGCAGAATTGGCTGGGTTTTTAAACAAAGACTACCTGTTGGATTTAGAGGATGGACTAAAGCTGTTGGAAAAATTGATGACAGATTCAGACAATCTTTTAGGCAAGGCGCTTAGCTATTTGGGAGTCAGCATGGACCAAGTTCAGCTGTTGGTTCAGAAATGGCCGATCAATGAGGGAAACTCAGAAAATCGAGCGGAAGAGGGATTGCTGACGACTCTTACGGCTATCCTGGCTGAAATGGCGAAATTGCCCAAAAATGAACTTGCTGCCAAGCTTGATAACAATGATTTTGAGACTATTAAAGCTCTCAAACTGTATGAGCTGATGTCCAAGTCAGTCGATGGCTATCAATCTAAGCATGCAGCCTCACTGAAGCAGTCGATGCAGAAGCTGGAAGAAGGTTTGTCCAGCCTCTTAAAAACGAACAATCGAAGTAGCCTAAATGATGCCATTCAAAATCGCTTTACCCAGGTAGCAAGGGAGTTAAACCTGTTACATGAAAAAAACAGCCATTTCTCAGAAGCTACTAGTTTAACAGAAACAGGATCGGCTAGTAAGACCGATGGACAAACCGGGTCTGTTTCGTTTCTCCCGCAAATGGCACGAGCTGAACAGCTGACCTTGATGATGAATAGTCCGGAAAGACCTGTTTCTGCAGAGCAATTAATGAAACAATTTGAGTCCCTTCTCGCAAAATCTCAATTTATGACTAGCGGCGGAACCCAAAAACTATTTATTAAATTGTTTCCAGAACATCTTGGCAGCATTCGAGTAGAGTTAATCCAAAAAGACGAGACAATGATGGCCAGAATCATTACTGCTTCCGGCAGTGCAAAAGAAACGTTGGAAGCCCAAATTAATGGGCTAAAACAGGCCTTTGCTGCCCAAAACCTTGCAGTCGACAGAATCGAAGTATCTCAGCAGCAGAGCCAGCAAGAGCGTTTCCTGAATAGAGATTCCCAACAACAACAACAAGAAAGACAGCCTGACAAAAGAGAAGTAGACCAAAACGAAGAAAACGGAAACTTTACGCTTACCTTCGAGGAAGCCCTGTTAAATACTGAAGTATAGGAGCAAAAAAATGGTGAATTCAATTGATTCTTCTTATCTGCTATCGAATCTTCAAAAAGACAGAAAATTAGGTTCTGATATTCTTGGAAAAGATGATTTCTTGAAAATTCTGATGACACAGCTTCAGAATCAGGATCCGATGAATCCAATGGAGGATAAAGATTTTATTGCCCAAATGGCAACCTTTTCTACGCTTGAACAAATCACAAATATGGGAAAGTCGATTGACAGGTTTGTGCAGGCAGAACAGCAAAACAAAATGATTTCCTATAGTCAGTTCGTGGGCAAGGAGATCACATGGCATAAAGTGGAAACAACCGACGGGCAGGAGACAGTCGAACAAGGAAGCGGAAGGGTGGCATCCGTCCAGTTTAAGGAAGATATGGTAACGTTTTTACTGGAGGACGGTACAGAGCTAGAACCGGCAAATATCTCACAAATCAAGGATGTTTCAAGTGAAAATCACCTTCTGCAGGCGAGCATGCTGATTGGCAAAGCGATTACCTATTTAGATGAAAAGGAACAAGAGAAATCAGCAAATGTCCAATCTGTTTCCTTTAAAAATGGCAAAACATCTTATTTGCTGGATGATGAGAATAACACAAGCATTCTATCTTCACAAATCACCAAAATTCAATGAGATTAGGAGTGGAGTAATGGATAAAACGAATTTTCGTCCCATTCATTCACTGCCTGCTAACAGATCTTACCAAAAACCTGTGAAAACCAGCAAAGCTCAAACAGCTTTTTCCTTACAGTTGCAATCGGCCCTTCAATCAAAGACTGGTCTTACGATCAGTAAGCATGCAACTGAAAGACTGGAGCAGCGTGGAATTAATATATCCACGGAGCGCTGGAACAGGATTGAGGAAAAAGTCAGCCAGGCTAAGGCCAAAGGCGTGAATGATTCGCTTGTCCTGCTGAAAGATGCAGCATTGATTGTCAGTGCGAAAAACAACACCGTTATTACTGCGATGGGAAGGCAGGAGGCAACAGAGCAAATTTTCACCAATATAAATGGAACGATTGTAATGGAAAATTAAATTTTAAACAAGTGGCTGGACCTTCACGGAGGCCTGGGCTGTGGATCGATGGAAGCAGCCCCTAAAATCGAAAGGAGATGGACAAGCTATGCTTCGTTCAATGTACTCAGGAATCAGCGGAATGAAAAATTTCCAGACTAAACTTGATGTCATCGGCAACAACATCGCCAATGTAAATACTTACGGCTTCAAAAAAGGCCGTGTTACTTTTAAAGATACAATGAATCAAACCATCTCTGGCGCAAGCGCTGCGACCCAGAATAAGGGCGGAAAGAACCCAATGCAGGTGGGTCTTGGCTCAACAATCGCGAGTATTGATATGATTGATACTCAGTCAAGCCTGCAAACAACTGGCCGCGCCCTTGATCTTGCCATTTCTGGAGATGGCTATTTTGTAGTAAAACAGGGACAATCCCAGATGTATACCCGGGCGGGAAACTTCTACCTGGATGACAATGGTACACTAGTAACTGGGGATGGATTGAAGGTGCAGTCCTTGAATAACGGCATTCTTGAAGATATTACCGTTAACGTAAATGCGCTCCTGCCAGCTAAACAAACGACTGAACTGGTGATGAAGGGCAATCTCCCAGAGGATGCAAAGGGTTCTTCTGAATTGCTTCAGCAGTTAAAAGTTGTAGATGGGAATGGAATGGATCATGTGATTGACATGACTCTAAATCCCAATGGTGCAAATGGTGCTGCAACGGGTAATTGGACTGTTTCGTTTGTCGATAAATCGATTCCTGTCGCTGATCCAACCGCGCCGAATCCAAATATCACGACCGTAAACATACAGATCCCGACTAATACGCCACAAAATATTACTTTGAAGCTAAACGATGGATCAGGTACTGCTACTCCGTTTAACGTTGTATTGCCACTTGAGGGCTTAACTGTCGATGGCGGCAGCATGGATGCCAATGCCTACCCTGACGGCAACACCCAAGGTGCGCTCGAAAGCTTCAACATCGGTTCAACTGGTGAAATCAACGGAGTTTTTTCAAATGGGCTTGTGTTGACCCTTGGACAACTTGCGCTTGCTAAGTTCAGCAATCCTTCTGGTCTTTCCAAGGTAGGCAATAATACATTACAAGAATCCGTTAACTCTGGAACAGCGAATATCAATGTTCCTGGAGAAGGTCGTGGGTCCATCGCCGCAGGTTCACTCGAAATGTCCAATGTAGATCTTTCTGAGGAGTTCACCGAGATGATCACAGCTCAACGTGGTTTCCAGGCAAATACGAGAATCATTACGACATCTGATGAAATTCTTCAGGAGCTCGTGAACTTAAAACGATAGAGGAGAGAGGAGCAGGGCTTTTAGGGAAGTCCTTTTAGCCCTTGTGGATAATAGTGATAAAAGTGACGAAATTAAATGGAAAAACGTTCATGCTCAATTCATTATTTATTGAGACAATAGAAGCCTTTCCGGACACGACGATTACCTTAGCCAATGGTCGGAAGTATGTTGTTAAGGAAAGTGAAAAGGAAGTAGTAGGCTTTATCAAGGAATATTACCAGAGTATCGGCTTGCTTGGAAGCCGGTTGGTGGAGGAACTGGATCATGAAGAATAATAAACTGGTCATGATTATGTCAGTCATGCTGGTCGTCATCCTGCTCGTCGGAACAGTTGCCGTCGTAGCGGTAATGAAACTTAAAACTAGTGATAATACCAAAGAACCAAGTATTGAAGAGGTGCTGGCAGCTTCGGTAGATGTACCAGAGGTAACGACGAACCTTGCATCCAATGATTACATTAAAATTTCCTTCAAAATTGAAACAGATGGAAAGAAAGCAAAGGATGAACTGGAAAAGAGAGATTTTCAGGTGAAAAACCTAATTATCTATGAGCTTTCCGAGAAAAAGGCAGAAGACCTGAAAGGCAAGGAAGGCAAGATGAACCTAGAAGAAACGCTTAAAGTGAAATTAAATGAGCTGATGCAGGATGGAAAAATCAAAAAAGTATACATAACAGGTTCTCTCCTCCAGTAACAGAAGAATCATATTACCGTAATCGTAGGGAGGTGAAGAGAATGTCGGGAGATGTATTATCACAAAGTGAAATTGATGCTTTGCTATCCGCCCTGTCTACAGGGGAAATGGATGCGGATGAGTTAAAAAAAGAACAAATAGAAAAAAGGGTGAAAGTATATGATTTCAGGAGAGCGCTACGCTTTTCAAAGGATCAAATTCGCAGCCTAACCCGGATTCACGAAAACTTTGCCAGGTTGCTGACTACTTTTTTCTCTGCGCAATTAAGAACATATGTTAATATCGCGGTAGCGTCAGCAGACCAGATTCCTTATGAAGAATTCATCCGGTCGATCCCTAAGATGACGATCTTAAATGTTTTCGATGTAGAACCGCTCGAAGGCAGAATCCTCATGGAAGTCAATCCAAATATTGCCTATGCCATGATGGACCGGCTGTTAGGCGGCAGGGGGGCAAGTCACAACAAAGTGGACAGTTTGACAGAAATTGAAACAAAAATTATGTCAAACATGTTCGAAAAAGCTTTTGAAAATTTCAGGGAGGCATGGAGTTCGATTTCTGATATTGATCCCCAGTTATCAGAATTTGAAATCAATCCGCAGTTCTTGCAGATGGTTTCCCCTAATGAAACCGTCGTTGTCATTTCTTTAAATACGACGATCGGGGAAGCAAGCGGAATGATTAATATATGTATACCGCATGTAGTACTCGAACCGATCATTCCAAAATTGTCAGTAAAATATTGGATGCAATCGGACAAGAAACAAAGCTTGCCAATTGAAAATTCAGTATTGCAAAGTGAAATCCAAAAGGCTGATGTTTCCGTTACTGCAGAAATAGGATCGTCTGAAATTTCGATCCAGGATTTCCTTTCGCTTGAAATCGGCGATGTAATTGAATTAAATCAGCGGATTGACCAGCCTTTACTGATAAAAGTCGGAGATATCCCTAAATTCGTAGGACAGCCAGGGAAACTAAACAAAAAATTAGCCATTCAAGTGTTTGACACATTTAAGGGGGGAGACGATGATGGTGAGCGATGACATGCTATCTCAAGATGAAATTGATGCGCTTTTAAGAGGTACCTCTAATGGGGTGGAAGAAACAGAAAACGAGATTAATGTAGATGATTATTTTTCTTTTATGGAGAGAGATGCACTTGGTGAGATCGGAAATATTTCTTTTGGCAGCTCAGCTACAGCGTTGTCTACACTGCTAAACCAGAAGGTTGAAATTAATACACCTACGGTTACAGTTGTGCACAAATCCAAGCTAGAGGATGAGTTCCCAGATCCATATGTAGCAGTTCAGGTTCATTACACGGAAGGGTTTATCGGCAGCAATATGCTTGTCATCCAGCAAAGTGACGCAGCGATTATTGCCGACTTAATGCTTGGCGGTGATGGATTGAATCCAAGGGAGCTGCTCGACGAAATCCAGCTTAGTGCAGTTCAAGAGGCGATGAACCAGATGATGGGTTCAGCGGCAACCTCGATGTCAACCGTATTTAGCAAGAGGGTTGATATTTCGCCCCCTATTATCAATCTATTGAATGTGGCTGAAGGGGAAGGAACAGACTCGATACCTGAAGATGATTTTTTAGTAAAGGTATCCTTCTTTTTGAAAATAGGCAAATTAATTGATTCAAACATCATGCAGCTTTTGCCGGTGTCCTTTGCGAAAAGTCTTGTTGATGAATTATTGAATCCTGGGGGAACAAAAGCGGTCCAGCATGAAGAGACTGTGCTGCCAACACCGCTGGCCAGCCAGGCTCCTATTCAACAAAACAATTCATTTGAACAAGGACAGCAGCAAAATCCAATTCACCAGCAAGGTTTTCAGCAGCCGCAATATCAGCCGCAAGAGCAGATGTATTATCAGCCCCAGGCACAACAAAATATGCCACAAGGATTTGGCTATCACCCACAGCCGATGCCCCAGGGTCCACAGCACTTTGGCAGCAATGTGATGACTGGAAGCCAACCAACTGTCCAACCGGCAGTTTTTTCTAGTTTCGAAAATGTGCAAGGGCAGCACGCTGAAACAAAGAACCTTACTATGCTGCTTGATATCCCGTTACAGGTAACAGTGGAATTGGGAAGGACTAAACGCTCAGTAAGGGATATCCTTGAACTAGGATCCGGATCGATCATTGAACTTGACAAACTGGCAGGGGAGCCTGTTGATATTCTCGTGAACAATCGCTTGATTGCACAAGGGGAAGTAGTGGTCATCGATGAAAACTTCGGAGTCCGGGTTTCCGATATTATCAGCCAGAGCGATCGAATTAAAAAATTGAAATAATCAACAGGAGGAATTCCAATGGCGAACAAAATTTTAGTCGTAGACGACGCGGCTTTCATGAGAATGATGATCAAGGATATTTTGACAAAGAATGGGTTTGAGGTGGTTGCGGAAGCAGCTGATGGAGCTCAGGCACTTGAAAAATATAAAGAATTTCACCCAGATCTGGTCACAATGGATATTACCATGCCTGAGATGGATGGAATCACGTCCCTTAAAGAGATTAAAAAAATCAATCCGAATGCCAAGGTCATTATGTGTTCAGCAATGGGCCAGCAGGCGATGGTCATTGATGCCATTCAGGCGGGAGCAAAAGATTTTATCGTCAAACCTTTTCAGGCAGACCGTGTCATCGAAGCGATTTCCAAAACATTAGGATAAGGGACTTATTTATTTATTATAGAGGGTGCGGCTATTGCTAAAACTAATTCGAACTGCCTCGGCCACTCTGATCGTATTAGCTGCTTTGTTTAGTCAAGTCGCCTTGGCTGACGCAGAGCAGCTGAATAAAAGTGTTCAGGAATGCATAAAAAATCCGGATGCTTGTGATGATGGCCAGGCAAAAACCGAAGCAAATCAATCAGATAAAGCACAAGCAAATGCACAAGTAGGGGTAAGTTTCTTGGATTTCGTCCGAATGATCCTTGCTACTGTCTTTGTCATCGCTTTACTATATTTCCTTCTCAAATTCATCAATAAGCGGAGTCTATCAAATAAAAGCTCAAAGTTAGTGGAGAATCTTGGAGGGACAAGTCTGGGAGGCAATAGGTCTGTACAGATTGTGAAGGCGGGTAATCGGCTGTTCATTGTAGGAGTGGGAGAAAATATCCAGCTTTTGAAAGAAATAGAGGATCCAAAAGAGTATGATCAAGTCATTCGGGAGTATAACAGTAAAATGGAACAGCTTATCCAACCAAGCGATCTTTTGACTAAGTTACGAAAGAGAGCGAAGAAGCGTAGCCGCGATCCCCAAAGTTCCAATTTTTCCGCTTTGTTGAAGCATCAGCTGAATGACATGGCGAGCGGACGAAGGAAGATGTTTGAGGAGATGCAAAAGAAAGGGTCACAGCACGATGAATGAGTTCATGAATTTTTTCAACAGCACAGATCCAACCAGCGTATCGACATCCGTAAAACTGATGCTGTTGCTGACGGTTCTTTCGATTGCGCCTGGAATTTTGATTCTCATGACCAGTTTTACGAGAATCATCATTGTTCTTTCCTTTGTCAGAACAGCGCTTGCCACCCAACAAATGCCGCCTAACCAAGTATTGGTGGGCCTTGCAATGTTTTTGTCATTCTTCATTATGGCACCTACTTTCCAGGAAGTGAATGAACAGGCATTGACGCCTTTATTTAATGAAGAAATCAATTTGGAGCAAGCTTATGAAAGAGCATCCATTCCTTTTAAAGAGTTCATGAGCGCACAGACGAGGCAGAAGGACCTAGCTTTATTCCTTCAATACGCAAAGGCGGATACTCCTAAATCGGTACAGGAAATTCCGTTGACTGCACTGGTCCCGGCTTTTGCGATCAGTGAAATCAAAACTGCTTTCCAAATCGGATTTATGATCTTTATCCCATTTCTGGTGATTGATATGGTAGTAGCTAGTGTCCTCATGTCAATGGGGATGATGATGCTTCCGCCAGTAATGATCTCGCTGCCTTTCAAGATACTCTTGTTTGTCATGGTGGATGGCTGGTATTTAGTAGTTAAATCATTATTACAAAGTTTTTAAGCAGGTGAGAACATGACAGCAGAATCGGTAATCTCCATAGCCGAAAGAGGGATATATACAGTGTTAATGGTATCAGGACCACTGCTGTTATTGGCGCTGGTAGTAGGTTTGATTGTCAGCATCTTTCAGGCAACCACGCAAATACAGGAACAGACCTTGGCTTTTGTTCCGAAGATTGTTGCAGTCCTTATCGGTGTCATTTTTTTCGGACCTTGGATGCTAAGTTATATGCTTTCCTATGCAACCGAAATTTTTTCCAATCTTACAAGGTTTGTAGGTTGATGAAATGATAGATTTTATTCCATCTTTTCCGACCTTCTTGCTGATTTTTGTCAGGGTGACCTCCTTCTTCCTGATGATGCCGTTGTTTTCCTATCGGACAATCCCGGCAACACATAAAATTGGTCTTGGTTTCATGTTAGCGCTTATCATGTTTTCAGCGATCGATGCACCTGAGTTGAAGATTGACAGTGTCTATTTCATGTTAATCATCAAAGAGGCCATGGTTGGTTTATTCATCGGATTTATCGCAGCATTAATGATGTCTGCTATCCAGATTGCCGGAGGGTTTATCGATTTTCAGATGGGATTTGCAATTGCCAATGTCATCGACCCGCAAACAGGTGCTCAGAGTCCGTTGATGGGGCAATATTTATCGATTATCGCTTTACTTGTTCTACTGACGGTGAATGGCCATCACTTGCTGATGGACGGGATCTTTTATAGCTATAATTTTATACCGATCGATCAGTTGATGATTCCCTTTGGAAAGGAGAACGTCGCAGAGTTTGTTCTTCTTTCCTTTAATAAAATGTTCCTCATCGCTTTTCAGATGTCCCTTCCTATTGTGGGAACATTGTTTTTGGTGGATATTGCACTTGGAATCGTAGCCAGAACAGTACCTCAGCTGAATATTTTCGTTGTCGGCCTGCCGATTAAAATCGGTGTCAGCTTCTTGGTTCTCATCGCGGTAATGGGTGCCCTGATCGCGGTTACATCGGATCTTGTTTCGACCACACTCGCGACGATGCGCGGATTGATGGAAATAATCGGGGGAGCATAAAATGAATTTTTTGAAAGTCGACCTTCAATTTTTTGCTGGTGAAAAAACAGAAAAAGCTACTCCTAAAAAAAGGCAGGATGCGCGAAAAAAAGGACAGGCTGCCAAAAGCCAGGACGTTAATACGGCGATCGTCTTGCTTGCCGTTTTCCTGTATTTGATGTTTTTTGGAAAGGACATAACGGAGAGACTAATGGGAGTTCTCCGTCATGCGCTGCAAAATTATCTATTTATGGAATTGACTGCAAATAATCTAGAATCTATTGTAGTGGAAATCCTTGGTGAACTAGTCTTTTTCCTCGGTCCAGTGATGGGCGTTGCCTTGCTTGCGGGAGTAGCCGCCAATTATATGCAGGTTGGTTTTATTTTTTCCACTGAGGCAATCCAGATGAATGCCGAAAAGATCAATCCAATCAGCGGTTTTAAAAGAATTTTCTCGATGAGGGCAATTGTCGAATTGCTTAAATCGATTTTAAAGATCAGCTTCATTGGAGTCATCGCTTTTTCCGTTTTATGGGCTAGGATGGATGAAGTTTTGCTGCTTGCCAATAAAAGTGTTGGTGCGGCAATTGCGACAATTGCAGGACTAACGCTCCAAATGGGGCTTTTTGCTTCCGGAGCATTGCTATTTTTGTCATTATTGGACTTTTTGTACCAAAAATATGACTTTGAGAAAGGAATCCGCATGTCTAAACAGGACTTGAAGGATGAGTACAAAAATATCGAAGGAGACCCGCTCATCAAATCAAAGATCAAGCAAAAGCAAAGAGAAATGGCAATGCGGCGGATGATGCAAGAAGTTCCAAAAGCAGATGTAGTCATTACGAACCCGACTCACTTTGCGATCGCATTAAAGTATGACGAAGAGAAGGCTGATGCGCCGGTCGTGGTTGCCAAAGGTGTCGATTTTGTCGCCCAGAAAATCAAATGGATTGCCAAAGAGAATGAAATCATGACTGTCGAAAATCGTCCGCTTGCCAGAGCTTTATACAGTCAGGCTGAAATCGGCGATGCGATTCCTGAAGAGTTTTTTAAGGCTGTTGCCGAGATTCTGGCTTATGTATATCAAACAAAAAATAAAGTGCTGTAATTGTCAAGGTATGCAGTGTTAGGAGAGAAGAAATATGACCGGAAAAGACTTATCTGTCATCTTCGGCGTCATTTTAATAGTTGCGATGTTAATCATTCCTTTCCCAACGTGGCTGTTAAGTATCCTGATTATGGTCAATATATCAATTGCACTGCTGGTGCTTTTGAACACAATGAATATGACGGAGCCATTGCAATTTTCTGTTTTTCCTTCCTTGCTGTTAATTTTAACTTTGTTTCGCCTCGGTCTCAATGTGTCCACAACCCGTGCCATCTTGTCTCATGGAGAGGCTGGGGGGGTTGTGGAGGTATTCGGTTCCTTCGTTGTCGGTGGAAATGTTGTAGTAGGGATGGTTGTCTTCTTTATTTTAGTCATCATTCAATTTGTCGTCATTACGAAAGGGTCGGAGCGTGTATCAGAAGTTGCCGCAAGGTTTACACTTGATGCGATGCCTGGGAAACAGATGAGCATCGATGCTGATTTGAACGCAGGGATGATCTCTGAACAACAGGCACGTGAACGACGTGAAAAGGTAAGCAGAGAGTCTGATTTCTACGGAGCGATGGATGGTGCCAGCAAGTTTGTTAAAGGGGATGCAATTGCTGGGATCATCATTGTGTTGATTAACCTCATTTTCGGGATCGTTATTGGTATGATGCAGCAGGGGCTAGCAATTGGCGAAGCAGCTCAACGGTACTCCTTATTGACAGTGGGAGATGGCATAGTCAGCCAGGTTCCTGCGCTGCTGATTTCAACTGCTACCGGTATAGTCGTCACTAGGGCCGCATCTGACGGGAATCTAGGTTTCGACATCACCTCCCAGCTCACAGCTTACCCAAATATGCTTTATGTTGCCGGGGGCACCATTTTCCTGCTTGGTCTGTTCACGCCGATAACAGACTTGCTGACTATTCCGTTAGCTGGGTTGTTAGTCTATGGCGGATATGCTTTTTCCCGTGTACCGGAACCTGATCAGCAACAACTCCAGGAACTGGAAGAAGATACCCAAATGGATGAAATGAAGAGTCCGGAAAGTGTCGTCAATTTGTTAAATGTCGATCCAATTGAATTCGAATTTGGTTATGGATTGATTCCGCTGGCAGACGCCAATCAAGGGGGGGACATTCTTGACCGGATAGTTATGATTCGAAGACAGCTCGCCATTGAACTGGGGCTCGTTATTCCTGTCGTCAGGATTCGTGACAATATCCAGCTTCAGCCCAATGAATATCGGCTGAAAATCAAAGGAAACGAAATGGCAAGAGGAGAATTGCTCCTCGATCACTATCTTGCCATGAGTCCTGGCATCGAGGAAGAGTCAATTGAAGGAATTGATACGGTGGAACCAAGCTTCGGCTTGCCTGCGAAGTGGATTACGGAAGAAATGAAGGAGCAGGCCGAAATTTTTGGTTATACTGTTGTCGATCCTCCTTCAGTCGTATCCACCCACATAACGGAAGTAATCAAAGCAAATGCTCACGAACTGCTTGGTCGTCAGGAGACAAAGCAGCTAATCGATCATCTGCGGGAAAGTTATCCAATATTGGTCGAGGAAGCAACGCCTAACCCTTTGTCAGTTGGAGAAATACAAAAGGTATTAAGCAAACTGCTTAAAGAAAATGTATCAATCAGAAACCTTCCGATCATCTTTGAGACGCTTGCCGATTATGGCAAGATCACAACCGATACGGATATTCTTGCTGAATATGTCCGCCAGGCGCTTGCAAGACAAATTACCAACCAGTATTCAAAAAATGGAGATAGCCTTAAGGTCATCACATTATCTGGCAGGGTAGAAAAAATGATCGCTGACGGTGTCCAGCAAACCGAACATGGAAATTATCTATCATTGGATCCAACGGTTTCCCAGGGAATTCTTGAATCGGTTGCAGCTCAGATTGAGCAGCTGAGCATAATGGAACAGACACCGATTATTCTCTGCTCGCCAGCAGTAAGGATGTATGTCCGTCAGTTGACAGAAAGATATTTTGCGCAGATCCCGGTCTTGTCCTATAACGAGCTTGAAGCAAATGTAGAAGTCCAAAGTGTCGGAGTGGTGAATCTAGAATGAAAGTAAAAAAATATACAGCTCCATCCATGCCAGAAGCAATGAAGCAGGTCAGAAAAGAGCTTGGCAATGATGCTGTGATCCTGAATTCGCGAGTTGTTCAAACAGGGGGATTTATTGGGTTCTTCAAGAAAAACAGCATAGAGGTCATTGCCGCTATTGATCCAGACACCGAGCTTGCTTCTAAACCGGTAAACTTGGATAAATCTATGAAGGAATCTCCAACATCGATAAAAACAGAACAGCGGAAAACACAGCTATTCTCCTATAAAGACCATCCGTCATCAATAGCGGAGAAAGATTTAGTAACGGAGATATCCAAGTTGAAAGACATGTTAAAGGCAGCAGGCAACACAAGCGGAATCCCGCTCCCTGCTCCTGTAAATAAGCATCTTCAACACTTAAGGGACCAGGATGTGGACCAGTCGATTGCAGAAGAATTAACTAGTAATTTATTGGAAAAATGGTATTTAAACGGAGCATCAGCAAGTGAAGGTGCAGTAGCCGAATGGAGTGGGAAAGCTATTCAGCAAAGGATGAATGGACTTTCCTTCGGCGGGGTTTCTTTCACAAAGAAATTTGTCAATGTCATTGGCCCAACAGGCGTTGGGAAAACAACTACGCTAGCGAAAATCGCTGCAGACTGCGTATTGAAGCATCAAAAAAAGGTAGCGTTTATTACCACAGATACGTATAGGATTGCAGCAATCGAGCAGTTGAAAACATATGCGAATATTCTTCATGTGCCAATCGAGGTTTGCTATACGATGGACGATTTTAAGGAAGCAACCAGCAAGCTTGCACAATATGATGTCGTATTTATTGATACAGCAGGTCGGAATTTCAGAAATCAGAAATATGTACATGATTTGAACGGTGTCATTGATTTCAGTGAGGAAATGGAAACCTTCCTTGTCTTGGCACTGACTTCAAAACAGCAGGATATGGAGGAAATACGCAAACAATTCTCGCTCATTCCTATCGACAAATTTATCTTTACCAAACTTGATGAGACTTCCGTTTACGGTTCGATGCTGAATATGGCCGAGAAATTTTCAACCGGTATTGCTTATATGACGAATGGACAGGATGTACCCGATGATTTAATCGAAGCCAGTCCTGAAATTGCAGCAAATACCATTATTGGAGCAATCCAATATGAGTGACCAGGCGGAAAAGCTAAGAAATCGGCTCCTGTCAAATATTCCAATAAAAGAAGCAAAGACGCTTGCTGTTGTGAGCGGAAAGGGAGGGGTAGGGAAATCGAACTTTTCGCTTAACTTCTCGATTTCCTTGGCAAAGCAGGGAAATCGCGTCTTGTTATTTGATCTTGATATCGGAATGGGAAACATTGAGATATTAATGGGCAAGCATTCTGCACTGTCGATAGCTGACTTTTTTGCAGGCAAAGCATTGTTGGAAGAAGTGGTTTTTCAAGGCCCACAAGGTGTGGAATATATATCTGGAGGAACTGGCTTAAGCCAGCTGATTCGGATGGATAAGGAAAGTATCGCTCATTTTACCACAAGCTTACATGATATCCTAAGAAAATATGATTATCTTATTTTGGATATGGGAGCAGGTTTAAATGAAGAAACTCTCGCCATCCTTCTCTCCGTAAACGAAATATTCGTGATTACCACAACAGAACCGACTTCCTTGATGGATGCCTACGCTACGATGAAATACATCCACCTCGCCGATTCCAGTCTGCCATTTTATCTGGTCGTTAATAGGGCAGGCTCCGTCAAGGAAGGCCAGGAAACACTGTCAAGGATTGAGAATGTGCTCGGTAAATTTTTAGGAAGGATACCGGTTAAACTCGGGATCATACTGGAAGATAAAATCGTCCAGGAAGCGGTAAAACGGCAAATTCCTTTTGTATTGCTAAATGACCGTTCACAAGCCGCAAAAGGGATGGTCCAAATTATTGAAAAATATATCAATAAAGAGAGCTACAATGCCGAAAAGAGAGATAACAGGAGTTTTACAGCTAGATTGAAGCAATTCCTTTTCGAAAGGTAGTGGTTGAGTGGCCAAGGTAAGAGTTCTCATCGTAGATGATTCAGCTTTCATGCGAAAGCTGATCAACGACTTTCTATCTGAACACCCAAAGATAGAGGTTATTGGTTTGGCGCGAAACGGTGAGGATGCAGTCAAGAAATTTCGGGAAATGCGCCCAGATGTCATAACACTTGATATCGAAATGCCCAAACTGAATGGACTTGAGGTACTCAAAATAATCATGCAGGAACGTCCTATTCCTGTTGTTATGCTTTCCAGTATGACAAAAGAAGGAGCAGATACAACACTGCAGGCGATCCAGGCAGGTGCAGTAGATTTTGTGGCAAAGCCTTCAGGTTCAATATCCGTTGATCTACATAAAGTAAAAACAGAGCTAATCCAGAAAGTGTTGTCTGCGAGTAAAGCAAATCTAGCAAAATTAAACACATATCACAAACCAAGAGCAGACAGAAAACCACTGCCCTTAGCAACAGAAACGGAAACTAAGCCGTCTGAGGTTCTCTATAGTAGAAGATTCCATAAAGAACCAAAAAAAATCGTCTGTATTGGAACTTCGACAGGAGGACCACGGGCCCTTCAGCAAGTTTTGCCATTGCTTCCAAAAGATATCGGAGTGCCAGTGCTTGTTGTCCAGCACATGCCGCCCGGTTTTACCAAATCCCTCGCCAGCAGATTGGATTCCTTGTGCCAAATTACTGTCAAGGAAGCAGAAGATGGAGAGCTGCTGCAAAAAGGGACAGCGTATATTGCCCCAGGAGGATATCATCTGGAGGTGAAGGGAGTTGGACCAGCACTGGCTATCAGCTTAAGTCTTTCCCCACCCCGAAACGGACATCGACCTTCCGTAGATGTAATGTTCGAGTCGGTCAGTTTAGTTAAAAACTATTTGAAAATCGCTGTGATAATGACAGGGATGGGTGCGGACGGAGCTAAAGGGCTGGTTGAATTAAAAAAGAATGGCATAGTAAAAGCGATTGCCGAATCTCAAGAAACTTCGATTGTCTTTGGGATGCCAAAAGCAGCGATTGCAACGAACATGGTAGATGAAGTAGCAAATGTCGATCACATTGCGGAAACAATCATGAATTATATTTAAGGCCGGAGGTGCAGAGCACATGGAATTAAATCAATATCTTGAAGTGTTTATAGAAGAAAGTAGAGAGCATTTACAGTCCTTGAATGAACAACTGTTGGAGTTGGAGAAAAATCCAGGGAATTTGTCCATCATCAATGAAATTTTCAGATCTGCCCATACTTTAAAAGGGATGTCAGCAACGATGGGGTATGAAGATCTGGCAAGTTTGACGCATCAAATGGAAAATGTTTTGGATGCAATCCGTAATAACCGGTTGCTTACGACTCCTGAAATCATCGATGTGATCTTTATGGCTGTTGATCATCTTGAGGAAATGGTTGAATCAATTGCAGCTGGAGGAGATGGGAAGAAAGACGTTTCCGAAACAGTTGAGAAGTTGAAGGCAATTGAAAACGGTGAGACAATCTCACGTTCAGCAGATGTGGAAATTGCTGCAGCTTCCACGCTAGAAGCACCTAAATCTGCTGCTAGCTACGATGAGTTTGAACTGACTGTTTTAAAGCAATCGAAAGAGCAAGGATTTGGAGTGTATGAAATTGAAATTGGACTTCGTGATGATTGCCTGCTGAAAGCCGCACGGGTGTATATGGTGTTTGAGGTGCTGGAAAAAATCGGCGAAGTGATCAAAGCAAATCCTTCAGTTGAACAGCTTGAAGAAGAACAGTTTGAAGATGAATTTTCTGTAACGATTATCACAAAGGAAAATCCAGACGATATTAAAGGCAAGATCATGAAGGTATCCGAGGTGGTAAAAACAACGGTACATCCGGTTGATTTCAGTGAGATGAACTCAGGCGTTGCCATCAAAGCTGCTGAAAAAATAATCGGTGTAGATACATCTAAATCCTTAGATACCGATGCACGTTCAATAATTACCGGAATAGAAACAGCAGCTGTCCAGGACAGCAAAACCAGTGTTAAACAGCAAACGAACAGCAGTAAGACCATTCGTGTGAACATCGAACGGCTTGATATTCTCATGAATTTATTTGAAGAATTAGTCATCGACCGCGGACGATTAGAGCAAATCTCAAAAGAATTGGACAATGGTGAACTAACTGAAACGGTAGAGCGGATGTCCAGGATTTCAGGTGATCTGCAAAACATCATCCTGAATATGAGGATGGTTCAGGTCGAGACAGTATTTAATCGGTTCCCTCGAATGATCCGTCAATTAGCGAAGGACTTGAATAAAAAGATCAATCTTGAAATCGTTGGAGCGGAAACCGAATTGGATCGTACCGTCATTGATGAAATCGGCGACCCACTCGTGCACTTACTCAGAAATTCTGTAGACCATGGCATTGAATCACCGGAAGTTCGCCGATCTAAAGGCAAAAATGAAGAAGGAACCATTGTACTGCGTGCATTTCACAGTGGAAATCATGTGTTTATTGAAATTGAAGATGATGGAGCCGGAATCAGCAAAGAAAAAGTATTGCAGAAAGCGATCAGCAAGGGAATCATTACAGAACAATCCGCTGCAGGCTTTACAGATAAACAAGCGTATGAATTGATTTTATCATCAGGTTTTTCGACTGCTGAGACTATCTCTGATATCTCAGGTCGAGGCGTCGGACTCGATGTAGTGAAAAATACTATTGAATCTCTGGGAGGCTCTATTTCGATTGACTCCAAGGAGAATGAAGGCACCATCTTCTCGATCCAGCTTCCGCTCACCTTATCCATCATTTCGGTCATGTTAGTGGAAATCCAGAAGGAGAAATTCGCTATTCCGCTGTCTTCCATCATTGAGACGGCGATTATCAAGGACACGGAAATCTTGAATGCTCACAATCAAAAAGTGATTGATTTCAGAGGCAAGGTCGTACCGCTGCTATTCCTAAAAGATATCTTCGATGTTCCTTTTGAGGGAGCGGATGATCATTTCCATTCTGTGATCATCGTTCGTAAAGGAGACAAAATGGCTGGTTTGATTGTGGATTCCTTTATTGGCCAGCAAGAGGTAGTTCTTAAATCGCTAGGAAATTACTTAACAGATGTTTTTGCAATTTCTGGAGCAACAATTCTTGGAGATGGTCAGGTAGCATTGGTCGTTGATTGCAACGCATTAATTAAATAGATATCTTGGCAGACTGATAAAGATGATATTTTAGGAGTGGTGAAAATGGCTGAAGACTTGATTTCGGATTTGAAAGTGATCGTCTTCCAATTGAATCAAAAAGAATATGCAATTCCTGTTAGTCAGGTTAGATCGATTGAAAAGATTATCCATATCACGAGAGTGCCACATGTGAATCCATTCGTGAAAGGGGTTATCAACCTTCGGGGAGTCGTCACTCCGCTATTGGATTTACGGGTCAGGTTCGGGATGGAAGAACAAAGTTATTCAGACAGCACTCGCGTCATTATTGTTGGGGATGAGGAGAAGGAGGCAGGGCTGATTGTTGATGGAGCAAATGATGTGATTGATATTCCGTCAAGCATGATCGAACCAGCTCCAGAAGTGGTAGGCATTGCTGCAGAAGGATTTATCAAAGGTGTTGCAAATCTTCATAGAAGGTTATTAATTTTGATAGATTTGGATAAGATTCTTCTGTCCAACGTTAGAAAAGCTTTATAGGCGGAAAGGGACGGGTTATGACTTTTCTAAAAAGCATTTTGGATATACACCTGGACATATTAAAAGAGGTTGGAAACATAGGAGCCGGCCATGCTGCAACCGCCTTATCTACCATTATGAACAAAAAAATTGATATGAGAGTCCCTAGTGTCAGGGTCGTATCCTTCGACGAAGTGATGGAATTAGCAGGAGGTGCAGACAATGTGGTAGCGAGCGTATTCCTGCGGATTGAGGGGGAGGCTCCGGGGAGTATGTTTTTCATCCTTCCTCTTCCTCAGGCAGAGAAATATATCCGCCAGCTAACAAAAAACGAGACATTCTCCTTCAAGAATGAACAGGACAATGAGCTGGCATTGTCAGCACTTCAGGAATTAGGAAATATTCTATCCGGTTCCTATCTCTCTTCTTTGTCCGATTTTACAAAGTTGAGCATGTATCCTTCCGTTCCTGCTCTTAGTATTGATATGGTTGGGGCAATCGTCAGTTTTGGCCTGTTGGAACTATCACAGGTAAGTGATTACGCGATCGTGATCGATACGGCACTGGATGAAGAAGATGCCGAGTTGCCAGAAAGTGTGAGAGGGCATTTCTTTTTAATGCCCGACCCGAATTCTTTCCATATCATTTTTTCTGCTCTAGGAGTAAAGATTGATGCATAAAACAGCAGAAATCATTAAAGTTGGAATTGCCGATATGAATATTGCGAAAGTACCTGATTTGATCAGAACAACTGGCCTGGGATCCTGTGTTGGAGTGGTTTTGTTTGATCAGCGGGCAGAATTAGCTGGCTTGGCTCATGTTATGCTCCCGGATTCATCGTTTTCCCGAGCCGAACCTCTGAATAAGGCGAAATTTGCCGATACAGCAATCAAAGAACTTTTAGAAGTCATGATTCAATCAGGTGCAAAACAGGTAAGCATAAAAGCAAAGATTGCCGGTGGCGCCCAGATGTTCCAATTTTCAGGCAGCAGTGACATGATGAGAATTGGACCACGGAATGTAGAGGCAGTTTTACAGCAAATAAAAGAACTTCGCATTCCACTAATAGCCCAAGATGTAGGCGGCAATAGCGGCAGAACGATTGAATTCGATCCGAAGACCGGTTTACTGCAAATCAGGACTGTGAACAAAGGAAATAGTGTGATTTAATTTTTTGACAACTAGAAAGAGGCGTTATGCGCGTGAGGAGGTTGACAATGGTGCGAGGATCCACTTCGGAAGAACAGATTATATGGGATAAATGGATACAATCCCGAGATCCGGATGCGGGGAATATGCTGATAAAAAAATATATGCCACTTGTTTCCTACCATGTGCAAAGAATCTCCGTAAGTCTTCCAAAAAGTGTTTCTAGAGATGATTTAAGAAGCTTAGGACTGATAGGATTGTATGATGCCTTGGAAAAATTTGATCCAAACAGGGATCTTAAGTTTGATACCTATTCTTCCTTTCGGATTCGTGGGGCAATTTTGGATGGATTAAGAAAGGAAGATTGGCTTCCAAGAAGTACTCGAGAAAAAGCAAAAAAAATAGATGCAGCGATCGAGAGACTCGAACAGCGTTTCATGCGAAATGCAACCATCGGAGAAATCGCCAGTGAACTGAATATGGAGGAAACGGACATATACACAACGATAAATGAACATTTTTTCGCGAATGTCCTCTCAATAGATGAACATCCAAATGAAAATGAGGAACGTGACAATCAGTCATTTGTGATCAAGGATGAAAAAGCGGAGGTCCCTGAGGAAAAACTAGTCAAATCTGAGCTTTTGGAAGAAGTAGCTGAAAAGATTTCAAAATTGAATGATAAAGAACAACTTGTACTGAGCTTGTTTTACAAAGAAGAATTAACGTTAACGGAAATTGGGCAAGTCATGAATTTATCTACTTCAAGGATTTCACAAATACATTCAAAGGCAATTTTTAAATTGAGAAAATGGCTGGAATCAGCATGATAGAAGGCAGGAGATGGATGTGGCGACGGATTTTATAGTGAAGATTTCCAATGACAGGCTTTCAGCAGTACTAGAAATCAATAACTCAATCCACGAGATGGAACGTTCAGTATCTGTTCAGGAATTACAGAGTGTCCTCGAAAAAGAAACGATTGCGTTCGGTATTAAAATGGACATTTTAGAACAAATTTCCAAAGATCCTACTTCTATTAAAGATCCTGTCCTCATTGCGACTGGAATGCAAAAAGTAGATGGAGAAGATGCCTATTTGCGCAATGAACTTGAACAATCTAGTATGCTGGAACAGAAAGTGCTTCATTTCCGTTCCGTTATGCATATTCCTTCCGTAAAAAAAGGTCAGTTGCTGGCAAGTATTATTCCTGCTGTGAAGGGAACGCCTGGGAAGGACGTGACGGGCAGAGTCCTTCCGGCAAAGCACGGACGGCCCCTAAGAGTACGAGCAGGAAATAATGTACGATTGGAGACTGGAAAATTTTATGCTGAATGTGATGGACAGGTTAGCATCACGCAGAAATCCATTTCCGTTAATCCTGTTTATGAGGTAAAAGGGGATCTTGATCTTAAAACAGGAAATTTAGAATTTGTAGGAAATATCGTCATAAAAGGCAATGTTCCTAGCGGTTATGAGCTGAAGGCCGGCGGGGATATTATCGTCGAGGGGCTTGTGGAAGCTGCCAATCTCCAGGCAGGAGGGAATATTGTTATTAAAGGCGGAATCGCCGGAGCGATGAAGGGCAGGATTATCGCTGGCGGGAATGTATTTGCCTATTACCTTAATCAGGCAAATATCAAAGCAGGGCAGGATATCATTATTAAGTCATCCGTTCTTCACAGTAAATTGACAGCTGGAGGAAATGTAGACTGCCAAAATGGAACCATTATTGGGGGGACGATTTCGGCAGGACGGAACATTTCAGTCAAGGAATTGGGAAATGAGCTTTTTACCAAAACCGAGTTAGCTGTGGGTTGGGATCCGCTGCTGGAAAAAACGGAACAGGAAACGATTGCCGCAATCGAAACAGCAAAAGAGAACATTAGGAAACTGACAGAAATCGAGGAGAAACTCGGTGAAATTGGCAGGCGTGCAGGTTCCTTGACAGATGAGCAGAAGCAAATGATAGCAAAACAGCGAAATACAAGGCTGCAAGTGGAAGAATCCTTATTGGAACTTTTGACTAACCTCGAGTTATTGCAACTAGAGAAACAAGATCGGTTGAATTCCTGCTTAACTGTTCATGATCAAGTATTCCCCAATACGAAGATGTTTTTCGGCAAGTACACCTTCATGACAAATCAACTATACAAGAAGGTGTATTTCGGTCTTGAGAATAGTGAGATTTCGATTCATCCTATAGTAAAAGTTGAACTCTCGAACATTAGGAAGTGACAAGATGAGCCTCAAAGCAATCGAAATGCAGATTGCTCTTCCTAGGACACAGGATGCCGGCAAAATTCAAGAGCAACTCCAACAGCGGGGACAGCATCTTCAGGAACATGCCGTAAAAATGGTGACGAAGGAAGAGGATTTAACACGTAATACCGTAGTGAAAAACAACCAAAAGCAGGAAGCCCGCTTAAATAAAGAGGGTAGTCACCAAGGCGATCAAGAGCAAAAAAACAGAGAAAACCATGAGAATAAGGATGATGAGATTGTCCAGCAACACCACCCATATAAAGGGAAGGTGATTGATTACAGCGGATAGAGGGATATTTATGACCACTTTTCTACTACTCTTAACTTTAATACTGAACATGGCAACAATTTTCGCCATTATTGTATTATACTTACGGCAAAATCGACTTGTGGAAACAGAAAGAAAGCAAGAGAAAATCATCAGTGAAATCGATGAAATTTTTTCAGCATATCTATTGGAATGGAAGGAAGAGAATGATAAGTTTCTTAAGTTGATAACGAATGCCAATATGCCAGTAAATCAAGGAAAAGCGGACAAGCCTGCTGAAAAAACAGATATAGGTTCACAGAAAGACCCCGAAGCAGTAATCCGCGAAATTCAACAACCCCACACCCGTAAAGGGATCTCTTATCATGCAGCAAGACAGGCTTACCAAGCTGGTGTACCCATCAAACACTCAGAGATAGAAGGCGTGACTGCGGGTTCAGAAGAAACAAAGGAAGTTAGTTTAATGGATCAGGTCACAACAATGAAACAGCAAGGGCTGACAATCGAAGAAATAGCAAGGAAGCTGAATAAAGGGAAAACAGAAATAGAACTTTTGCTTAAATTTCGGCCAAATAGGCAGGAATAACTTGATTGTCAGTTTTATTTATGCTATATTATCTCATGGTGTTAATACACACGTTCAATGATTTGGCCAGATGGTGCTGCCGAGGCAGTCCTGGCTGAAGATGAGTTGGACGGAGGAAATCAAAACCATTAGGAGGAAACAAAATGTCAGTAATTTCTATGAAGCAACTGCTTGAAGCTGGTGTACACTTCGGTCACCAGACTCGCCGTTGGAACCCTAAGATGAAGAAGTATATCTTCACTGAGCGTAACGGCATCTACATCATCGACCTTCAGAAGACTGTTAAGAAGGTTGAAGAAGCATACAACTACGTGAAGGAGCTAGCTGGCAACGGCGGTACGGTTCTTTTCGTTGGTACAAAGAAACAAGCTCAAGATTCTGTAAAAGAAGAAGCAGCTCGTTCTGGTATGTATTATGTAAACCAACGCTGGTTGGGCGGTACATTAACAAATTTTGAAACAATCCAAAAGCGGATTTCTCGTCTTAAGAATATCGAAAGAATGTCTGAAGATGGAACTTTTGAAGTTCTTCCTAAGAAAGAAGTCGTGCAGTTGAAGAAAGAGCAAGAGCGTTTAGAAAAGTTTTTGGGCGGTATCAAGGATATGAAGGGCCTTCCAGATGCTCTTTTCATCATTGACCCACGCAAAGAGCGCATCGCTGTTGCGGAAGCACGCAAATTGAACATTCCAATCGTTGGAATCGTTGATACAAACTGTGATCCAGACGAAATTGACGTCGTTATCCCTGCGAACGATGACGCGATTCGCGCGGTTAAATTGCTTACATCTAAAATGGCTGATGCGATTATTGAAGCGAAACAAGGCGAAGAAACTACTGAAGCTGTAGAAGCTTAATTTACAAAAAGGTGATATAGGGAGGCGCCCTTTATCACCTTTTTTTAAGATGTATATATCCCAAATGATTCCATTGGAGTTTATATTGGCGAAATCTAGTTAAAATAAAGTATAGTTACATAAAACCTGAGATTTTAGGAGGATTTTTCATTATGACAATTACTGCACAAATGGTTAAAGAATTGCGCGAAAAAACTGGCGCAGGTATGATGGATTGCAAAAAGGCGCTTCAGGAAACAAATGGGGATATGGACCAGGCAATCGATTACCTGCGTGAAAAAGGAATCGCTAAGGCTGCAAAAAAAGCTGACCGCATCGCTGCTGAAGGTACCACTTATATTCTTGCAGAAGGCAACGAAGCTGTCATTCTTGAAGTGAACTCTGAAACAGACTTTGTAGCAAAGAACGAGGGTTTCCAAGTCCTTGTTAAAGAAATTGCTGAGCATTTATTAAAGAATAAGCCGGCATCGGTGGAAGAAGCGAACGCTCAAACAATGGAAAATGGCGATACTGTTGAAACTCGCATTAGCAATGCAATTGCAAAAATAGGGGAAAAGCTTTCCCTTCGCCGCTTTGAAGTGAAAGCTAAGACTGATAACGATGCATTCGGTGCATACCTTCACATGGGAGGACGAATTGCCGTACTATCTGTTTTGGAAGGAACTACTGACGAAACAGCTGCTAAGGATGTTTCTATGCACATCGCTGCATTAAACCCTAAATACGTTTCACGCGACGAAGTATCTCAAGAAGAAGTGGAGCATGAGCGTCAAGTTCTTACTCAACAGGCACTGAATGAAGGCAAGCCAGAAAATATTGTTGCCAAAATGGTTGAAGGCCGCCTTAGCAAATATTTTGAAGATGTTTGTGTTCTTGATCAGCCATTCGTTAAGAATCCTGACCAAAAAGTGCGCCAATTCGTTGAATCAAAAGGCGGAACTCTTCGTGAATTTACTCGTTACGAAGTAGGCGAAGGCATTGAAAAGCGTGAAGACAACTTTGCTGAAGAAGTAATGAACCAGGTAAACAAGAAATAATTTTTACTTGCGTATGTAATGGCAGGGAACACTACAGTGTTCCCTGTTTTTGGACATAGCTTTACTAGGGCTTTTCCTATTTATTCTTGCAAAGGAAAAGCCTGAAACTACATATGGAGGTACCCTATGACGAGTCCTAAATACAAAAGAGTTGTTTTAAAGTTAAGTGGAGAAGCGTTAGCCGGAGAACAAGGATTTGGCATCAATCCGACGGTAATCAAAAATGTTGCAGACCAGGTAAAGGAAATTGCGGAATTGGATGTAGAAATCGCTGTAGTCGTTGGCGGAGGGAATATCTGGAGAGGTAAAATCGGTGAAGAAATGGGAATGGACAGGGCGACGGCAGACTATATGGGTATGCTTGCCACTGTCATGAATTCTCTGTCATTGCAGGACAGTTTGGAACAAGCCGGAATCGAGACAAGGGTACAAACTTCCATTGAAATGCGTCAAGTTGCCGAACCGTATATCAGAAGAAGGGCAATCAGACATCTTGAGAAAAAACGCGTCGTCATTTTTGCTGCCGGAACGGGAAATCCGTACTTCTCCACGGATACTACTGCTGCATTGCGGGCTGCAGAGATCGAAGCAGATGTGATCCTTATGGCAAAGAATAATGTTGATGGTGTATACTCTGCAGATCCACGCGTTGATAAGCAAGCGACTAAATACGAAGAGCTTTCTTATTTAGATGTGTTGAAAGAAGGTCTAACTGTTATGGATTCAACTGCTTCATCGCTTTGTATGGACAATGATATTCCATTAATTGTATTCTCCATCTTGGAGAAGGGGAATATCAAACGAGCAGTAATGGGTGAAACAATCGGAACAATTGTGAGGGGGAAAAACTAATGCCAAAACAAGCAATTGCCAATGTGAAAGAAAGAATGTCAAAAGCGATCCAGGCTTTTACCCGCGAACTTGCCAGCATCCGTGCAGGCAGAGCCAATGCCTCTCTTTTAGACAGGATTCAGGTGGATTATTATGGTGCGCCCACACCCGTCAATCAGCTTGCCGGCATCTCTGTACCGGAAGCTCGTCTTTTGATCATCCAGCCGTATGATAGGTCGATCCTCGGCGAGATTGAGAAAGCTATCTTGAAATCCGATTTAGGATTGAATCCTTCTAATGATGGATCGATCATTAGAATCGCGATTCCTCAGTTAACAGAAGAACGGCGCAAAGAGCTTGCCAAACTTGTGAAAAAAGAAGCGGAAGAAGCAAAAGTTGCTGTTCGTAACATCCGCCGGGATGGCAATGAAGATTTAAAGAAGTTAGAGAAAAGTGGAGAAATCACTGAAGATGCCCATCGTGGGTATTCAGACGATATTCAGAAGCTTACAGATGAGCATATCGCTAAAATCGATCAGATTGCGAAAGACAAAGAAAAAGAGATCATGGAAGTTTAACGTCAGTGATCATCGAAACCCTCTGTTTTCCAGGGGGTTTTTTCGCTATCAAATGGGCCGCCAACGGAATAGTAGGGAAGCGGCCATTTGTCATTTTAAAAAAGTACATAAAAAGAATGAGTTTACGATAACGGTTTGAATGATAGAATATAATAATATTAGCCGTTTTATTCTGTTTTTTCTTTGAATAACATAATCTGTCTATAAGGCTGCTATTGGCCTGGAACCTGATTCAACATAATATCATGCTTTAGTCCATCCGTTTATAGAGATATCTTGGTTCTTTTTTGGTATGATAGTGGCATATGGAAATGAAAGAGAGAAGAACAGGATTACTCTATGGCTTTTCGTGAGCAGTCCAGCTTCAGCACCAAACGTTCTTAGGGAATGTCACCCCCATGATTGGTGCTAAAGATAATCTTTTAGGGGAGCTGTCACAATGTTAAATAAATTGAATCCATGGAAGAAGGATCCTAGCCCATCCGATTTCCAAGAACGTCTACTAAAAATAAAAGAACATCAAGTTCCGGCTCATATAGCGATTATCATGGATGGAAACGGACGCTGGGCTAGTAAACGCGCATTGCCGCGTGTAGCTGGTCATCATGAAGGAATGAAGGTTGTCCGAAAAATAACCAAGCTGGCCAATGAACTTGGAATAAAAACGCTGACTGTATATGCTTTCTCTACAGAGAACTGGAAAAGACCGAAATTGGAAGTCGATTTTCTCATGAAACTTCCGGAAGAATTTCTCGGCACCTTCCTTCCTGAATTGGTTGAAGAAAATGTCCGGGTTGAAATGATTGGATACATGGATAAGCTTCCCGAGCATACAAGAAAAGCCGTTGAAAAAGCGATGGATGATACAAAGGATAATACCGGCCTTGTACTGAATTTTGCGCTTAATTATGGTAGCAGGGCGGAAATTTTAGATGGTGTCAAAAGGGTCATTGAAGATGTGAGAACCGGTAAGATTTCAGAAGACGATTTAACAGAAGATGCCTTTTCCTCCTACTTAATGACAAGGGAGATGAATGATCCTGATTTACTGATCAGGACAAGCGGAGAAATCCGTTTGAGCAATTTTATGCTTTGGCAGCTTGCCTATACGGAGTTCTGGTTCACTGACGTACTTTGGCCTGATTTTAACGAAGAGCATTTAATCGAAGCAATCGAAGCATTCCAGGGCCGCCAGCGGCGTTTTGGAGGAGTTTAAAAAAGGTGTGAAAAAGTAAATGAAGCAAAGAATCATTACAGCAGTGATCGCTGCAGCTATTTTTCTTCCAATCGTTATTTTCGGAGGCTGGCCATTTATCGCAATGGTATATATAATAGCATCTATTGGATTATATGAAGCGCTGAAAATGAAGAAATTAACCCTTTACTCGATCCCGGGGTTTCTATCCCTGGTGCTATTATGGATTTTCCTGATTCCCAGCCAGTACAGCGGCTTTCTAAAGGAGATTGATTATACCAAAGTGGAAATCTTCTTTCTTGGAGTGCTTTTGCTTTTGGCTTATACGGTCATTTCAAAGAATCGCTTTTCCTATGAAGATGTTGCCTTTTCGATAATGTCTATTCTTTACGTAGGGCTTGGTTTTTACTTTTTCATTGAAACCCGAGATGCAAATCTAATCTATGTGTTTTATTCGTTATTCATCATTTGGGCTACCGATTCGGGAGCATATTTTATCGGTAGGGCAATTGGCAAGCATAAGCTTTGGCCGGAAATCAGCCCGAATAAAACAACAGAGGGCTTTTTTGGCGGTGTAGCATCGGCACTTGTCGTTGCACTTTTGTTTAGTATACTCGGTGATATGGAGGTATCAGTCATCATCCTGCTGGCAGCTACAGCCTTCTTATCTATTTTTGGTCAAATAGGCGATCTTGTCGAATCCGCGCTAAAACGCTATTATCATATAAAAGACTCAGGGAACATCCTTCCTGGACATGGCGGTATGCTGGACAGATTTGACAGTCTGCTGTTTGTTTGGCCGTTAATCCATTTACTACATTTGCTGTGATTGATTTTTACCGGTGAAAGGGGCTTAGCAAGCATGATCGGCCGGATGAATACATCTTCCCGATATTAGGAGTGAAAGAATTGTGAAAAGAATTAGCTTGTTGGGTGCAACAGGATCAATTGGGATCCAAACACTCGAAGTGATCAGGGAGCATCCTGAGGAGTTCGAACTCGTTTCCATGTCTGCGGGCCGGAACATTGTGCTCTGCAGGAAAATCATCCATGAGTTTCAGCCAGAACTAGTTTCGGTACAGGAAAAAGAGGATGCCGACCGGTTAAAGTCAGAATTTCCATCAGTTAAAATAGTGTATGGACTTCAGGGTCTTGAAGCAGCAGCAGTTTTCGATAAGGCTGATGTTCTAGTCAATGCAGTGCTTGGAAGTGTAGGATTGAAGCCAACACTAGAAGCAATTCGATCAGGCAAAACGATCGCAATTGCCAATAAGGAAACACTTGTCACTGCTGGTCATATTGTTATGGAGGAAGCAATACGAAATAACGTGACGATCTTGCCAGTGGACAGTGAGCACTCAGCAATCTTTCAGGCACTGCAGGGTGAGAAAGAAAAGAATATCGAACGAATCATCCTTACAGCCTCGGGTGGAAGCTTTAGGGACCGGACAAGAGAAGAATTGCATGGGGTGACAAAATCAGCTGCTTTGAACCATCCGAATTGGTCGATGGGAGCAAAAATAACGATTGATTCCGCGACTATGATGAACAAAGGCTTAGAGGTTATCGAAGCGCATTGGCTATTTTCTCTTCCATATGATGCCATTTCGGTTCTGCTCCATCAAGAGAGTATTATCCATTCGATGGTAGAGTTTCATGATACTAGCATCATCGCCCAACTCGGTACGCCGAATATGAAAGTGCCGATTCAGTATGCTCTTACCTACCCAGACCGGCTGCCGCTTTTGTCAGGAAAGAGATTGAACCTGTCTGAAATCGGAAGCCTTCACTTTAAGGATATGGACTTGAACCGATTCCGCTGCCTGAAATTTGCTTATGATGCCGGTCGGGCAGGGGGAACGATGCCTGCGGTGATGAATGCGGCAAATGAAGCCGCGGTTGCTGCCTTTTTACAGGACAGAATCTCTTTTCTCCAAATTGAAGACTTAATAGAGAAAGCAATGGAACATCATATCATCATAGGAACTCCTGACCTCGAAACCATTCAAGAGGCGGACAGAGAGACAAGAAACTATGTGAATTCGGTAATATAAAAGAGAGTTTTACAAAGTTGATTTTATCCTTAAAAAAGGTGGTTTGCTAATTTGAATACAGTTATTGCATTCATTGTCATTTTTGGTGCCCTCGTATTCTTTCATGAACTTGGTCATCTGATATTCGCAAAACGGGCAGGCATCCTTTGCCGGGAGTTTGCGATTGGTTTTGGGCCAAAAGTGTTCTCCCATAAGAAAAATGAAACGGTTTATACGATTCGTCTCCTGCCTATCGGCGGTTTTGTGAGAATGGCTGGCGAAGACCCGGAAATAATAGAAATCAAGCCTGGGCACAGAGTGGGTTTGCTTTTAGAAAAGAATGAAGTGCAAAAAATTATCCTTACGAACAAGGAAAAGTATCCTGATGCAAGAATTATTGAAGTGGAAAAAGCAGATATTGAGCATGAGTTGGTGATAAAAGGATATGAAGAAGGCGAGGATGACAGCCTGCTGAAATCCTATCCGGTCAGCAAAACTGCGGTGATTGTTGAAAATAATACTGAAACACAAATTGCTCCATATGACAGGCAGTTCGCTTCCAAAACACTCGGACAAAGAACCATGGCAATCTTTGCTGGACCGATGATGAATTTTATCCTTGCTATGGTGGTTTTCATCATCCTTGCTTTGTTCCAGGGGATTCCTTCAAATGAGCCCGTTCTTGGGAAGCTGACTGCTGACGGCAGTGCCCTTAAAGCGGGGCTGCAAGAAGGGGATGTAGTCAATAGCATTGAAGGTTCAGAAGTTTCTAGCTGGCAAGATGTTGTTGAGATCATTCGTAAAAATCCCGGGACTGAACTTGATTTCTCAATAAACCGTCAAGGACAAAACTTGGATATGCCGGTGACACCTGAAGTGAAAGACGTCGAAGGGCAAAAAATTGGCTTGATTGGTGTTTACAGTCCTGTTGAAAAATCACCAATCAAATCAATCTCATATGGCGTAAAAGAAACGTATTTCTGGACAACCGAAATTTTCTCGATGCTAGGAAAACTCCTGACAGGCCAATTTTCGATTGACGCGTTGTCTGGTCCGGTAGGAATTTATGTGTCCACAGATACTGTTGCTAAGTCTGGGATATTTTATTTAATGAAATGGGCGGGAATCTTAAGCATCAATCTTGGGATTATGAACCTGCTTCCATTTCCAGCTTTAGACGGCGGAAGGCTGACATTCTTTGCAATTGAAGCGCTCAGAGGAAAACCAATCGATAAGCAAAAAGAAGGAATGGTCCACTTCATTGGTTTTGCGTTATTGATGCTTCTGATGCTCGTCGTCACTTGGAACGATATTCAACGGTTTTTTCTGTAATGTAACATTGTGTAGCAAAGAAACTTCCTGCCCGAAAATTTTCGGTCAGGAATGTTTTTTCAAAAAACGATGAAAAATTCATAACGAGGTGTAAATTAAGATGAAGCAAAGTATGTCGTTTATTCCTACTTTAAGAGAAGTGCCAGCTGACGCAGATGTAAAAAGCCATCAACTTTTGCTAAGAGCCGGATTCATCCGTCAAAATGCTAGCGGTGTTTATACATACTTGCCTTTAGGGAGAAAGGTTCTGCAAAAAGTAGAGGCAATCATCAGGGATGAAATGAACCATGCGGGAGCGGCTGAGCTGTTCATGCCCGCGCTCCAGCAAGCGGAATTATGGCAAGAATCAGGTCGCTGGTATTCTTATGGACCGGAATTAATGAGATTGAAGGACCGGAACGACCGGGAGTTTGCCCTCGGTGCCACTCATGAAGAAGTCATCACCAGCCTTGTACGCGATGAAGTAAAGTCTTATAAGCGTCTGCCGCTAACGCTTTACCAGATCCAAACGAAATACCGTGATGAAAAACGACCAAGATTCGGTCTCCTTCGCGGCCGCGAATTTATTATGAAGGATGCCTATTCTTTCCATGCATCGCAGGAGAGTCTCGATGAGGTATATGAGCGCATTTTTCAGGCGTATTCCAATGTGTTCCGACGCTGTGGATTGAATTTCCGAGCGGTCATCGCTGATTCGGGTGCAATGGGAGGAAAAGATACTCACGAGTTCATGGTCCTTTCGGATATTGGCGAAGATACGATCGCTTATTCGGATACGTCCGATTTTGCTGCTAATATTGAAATGGCACCAGTGACTGCTGTTTACGAAAAGAGCAGCGATCCGGCTAAGGAGCTGGAGAAAGTCCGCACAGAAGGCAAGAAGACAATCGAAGAAGTTTCGAGCTTCTTGAATGTCGAAGAGAAAGATTGTATCAAGTCTCTGCTGTTCAAAATAGATGATCGCTTTGTGCTTGTTTTGGTACGTGGGGACCACGAAGTGAACGATATTAAGTTGAAAAATTATTATGGTGCTGCTACCGTCGAATTAGCCGATACGATTACAACAAAAGAAATACTTGGATGCTCTGTTGGCTCCCTTGGTCCAATCGGAGTGGATGGTGTCGAGGTACTTGCAGATTTAGCGGTGGAGGCAATCGTAAATGGAGTATGCGGAGCTAATGAAGAAGATTACCATTATACAAATGTCAATCCTGATCGTGACTTAAAGGTTTCAACCTACACGGATCTTCGCTTTATTAAAGAAGGAGATCCATCCCCAGATGGACAAGGAACCATCGTGTTTGCAAAGGGAATCGAAGTAGGCCATGTATTCAAGCTCGGCACAAGGTATAGTGAATCGATGAATGCTGAAATTCTCGATGAAAATGGAAGGTCAAAGCCTATGATCATGGGTTGTTATGGGATAGGCGTTTCCCGTACAATGGCTGCAGTTGCTGAACAATTTAATGACGAAAACGGACTAGTGTGGCCGACGAATATTTCGCCATTTGACGTCCATCTAATCGCTGTGAACACGAAAGACAATGCTCAAGCAGAATTGGCTGAAGCGCTGTATTCCAGCCTCCAGCAGGCTGGGATGGAAATCCTGTTGGATGACCGACAAGAACGCCCTGGAGTGAAATTTGCGGATGCTGACCTCATTGGTTTGCCGATAAGAGTCACGATCGGAAAAAAAGCCAGCGAAGGAATCGTCGAAGTCAAAATCCGCAAAAACGGTGAAATGCAAGAAATACACAAAGATGACCTCGCGGATACATTAAAAAATATGCTCAAAGAACTATAAACAGAAAGCGGATCCTTTCATTAGGATCCGCTTTTTGGTGTTTATTAGGAGTTTCCTGCAAGCGTGATAGTCAATGTGCCCAGAATCCTTTTCCTATTGGAACACCAAAATGAAATATCAAACACAGGTAACGGCACAAACATTTTATGGTATAATAACCATTGCTATTAATCACTTAATAAAAAAACTAGAATCACTTTTAACGGGCTTTTCGTCCCGATAGATATTTCAAACTAGATGGGAGAGAAAAAATATGAGTGATCTTTCGTCAGGGAAAAAAGCAAGGTTTCAGCTCCTGCTGCAACAGTTGCAGCTTACAGAAGATGCCATTGTCACCCAGTTTCAAAATGCGCAAATTGACAAGGTCATAATAGAAAAGCAGGCAAGAAAATGGCATTTCTTTTTCCAGTTTGAAAGAATTATTCCTTGTTCGCTGTTTAGTAGCTTCGCAGGAAAATTAGAGCAGACTTTTTCCCACATTGCAAAAGTAGCATACTCGGTAAAAGTATTGGACCAGGCCATTAGCGAGCAGCACATCCTTGATTACTGGAAGCTGTGCATCAAGGAAATCGATGGAATTGCACCGCCATTGTTAAAGCTGCTGAATGAACAGGTACCGAAAATACAGGGGACAAAGATCCTTCTTACAGCCAGGAATGATGCAGAAGGACTAGCCCTTAAAAGGAAATATGGAGGGATGATTGCTGAGATCTACCAAGGTTTTGGATTTCCGCCATTGACGGTGGACACTGTTGTCAGCAGTGATCACACTTCGGATGAATACGAACGATTCTTGAAGGCAAATGAGAAGGAAGATCAGGAACGCGGATTGATGGCGATGATGGAAATGCAGAAAAAGGAAGCGGAAAAAGCCCAGGGTGATGGGTCAGCTCTCGATGGGCCAGTAACCATCGGACTAACAATCAAAGATGATGCCGATTTCCGCAAGCTGGAGGACATTGTTGATGAAGAACGCCGCGTTGCTGTTGAAGGATATGTATTTTTTGCTGAGACAAAGGAACTTCGCAGCGGCAGAACGCTTCTAACATTTAAGATTACCGATTATACCAGTTCCATCATCGTAAAAATGTTCTCACGAGACAAGGAGGATGCTGCCCTATATCAGCGCATTTCAAAAGGGATGTGGTTAAAGGTAAGAGGAAGCATCCAAAATGACACCTTCGTTCGTGATCTTATCATGATTGGGAATGATGTGAACGAAATCAAACCAAAAGGAAGAATCGATTCTGCCCCAGCAGGCGAAAAAAGAGTCGAGCTGCACCTTCATAGTCCGATGAGCCAAATGGACGCGGTCACTCCTGTTAGTGCCCTTGTCGCTCAGGCAGCCAAGTGGGGCCACAAAGCGGTGGCAATTACCGATCACGCAGTTGTCCAATCTTTCCCAGAAGCATTCAGTGCCGGAAAGAAAAATGACATTAAAATCCTTTATGGTGTGGAAATCAACCTTGTGAATGACGGGGTGCCTATTGCCTATAATGAGGCGCATAGATTGCTTGCAGACGCTACGTATGTTGTGTTTGACGTTGAAACAACCGGGTTGTCCGCTGTATACGATACGATCATTGAACTAGCAGCCGTAAAAGTGCGCGGCGGCGAAATCATTGACCGGTTCGAATCGTTTGCGAATCCGCACCATCGATTGTCGGCAACAACAATTAACCTGACTGGTATTACGGATGATATGGTCCAAAATGCCCCGGAGATAAGCGAGGTTTTGAAAAAATTCCATGAGTGGGCAGCTGAGAGTATTTTAGTTGCCCATAATGCCTCATTCGATATGGGCTTTTTGAACACCGGCTATAAAAAAATCGGAATAGGAAAAGCTCCAAATCCGGTAATCGATACACTGGAATTGGGCCGTTTCCTGTACCCGGATATGAAGAACCATAGGTTAAATACCCTTGCAAAAAAATTCGATATTGAATTGACACAGCATCACCGTGCAATTTATGATGCCGAAGCGACAGGGTATCTATTGTTGAGAATGTTGAAAGATGCAGCGGAACTGGGACTGGAATACCATAATCAGCTTAACGACAACATGGGGAAGGGGAAAGCTTTCCAAAGAGCGCGTCCATTTCATGCTACCTTGCTTGCGAAAAATGAAATTGGTATGAAAAACATTTTCAAGCTTGTTTCCATTTCACATATTGATTATTTTTACAGAGTGCCAAGAATTCCGCGATCGTTGCTGAACAAGCATCGTGAAGGCATCCTGATAGGTTCGGGTTGCGACAAAGGAGAAATTTTTGAAGGCATGATGCAAAAAGGCCGGGAAGAAGTCGAAGAAGCAGCGCAGTTCTATGATTATCTAGAGGTCCACCCGAAAGCGGTTTATGCCCATTTGCTGGAGCTGGAATTAGTCAGAGATCAGAAAGCACTAGAGGATATCATTGCCAATATCGTCAAGCTTGGTGAAAAGCTGGATTTGCCAGTAGTTGCTACAGGGAATGTACATTACTTGAATGAAAACGATAAAATATATCGAAAAATTTTAGTAAATTCCCAAGGCGGCGCTAATCCGCTAAACCGTCACCAGCTTCCTGACGTTCATTTCAGGACCACGAATGAAATGCTGGAGGCCTTTGCGTTTTTAGGAGAGAAAAAGGCAAAAGAAATCGTTGTCGAAAATACGAATAAGATTGCTGATAGGATCGAGGTCATCAAACCGATAAAAGACGAGCTTTACACGCCGAAAATTGAAGGCGCGGATGAAGAAATGCGCAGCATGAGCTATGAAATGGCTCGCAGAATCTACGGGAACGAACTTCCAGAAATCGTCGAAGCACGCCTCGAAAAAGAGCTGAAGAGTATTATAGATAATGGTTTTGCTGTTATCTATTTGATTTCCCATAAACTAGTGAAAAAGTCATTGGATGATGGGTATCTCGTTGGTTCACGAGGTTCTGTTGGATCTTCTTTTGTAGCGACAATGACGGAAATCACCGAGGTAAATCCGCTTCCGCCGCATTATGTATGCCCTAAGTGTAAGAAGTCCGAGTTTTTCAATGATGGCTCAGTTGGCTCTGGGTTTGATCTTCCAGACAAGGATTGCCCAGATTGCGGGATCAAATATAAAAAAGATGGCCATGATATTCCGTTTGAAACCTTCCTAGGGTTTAAGGGCGACAAAGTTCCGGATATCGACTTGAACTTCTCGGGTGAATACCAGCCACGTGCCCATAACTACACAAAAAAGTTGTTTGGAGAAGATTATGTGTATCGTGCCGGAACAATCGGTACGGTTGCTGATAAAACGGCTTATGGTTATGTGAAAGGCTATCAGAGTGACAATAACCTGCATTTAAGAGGGGCAGAAATCGACCGACTCGCATCTGGGTGCACGGGAGTAAAACGAACAACCGGGCAGCACCCGGGCGGAATCATTGTTGTTCCAGATTATATGGATATTTATGACTTTACGCCGATTCAGTTTCCTGCAGATAGCAACACGTCCGAATGGAAAACAACTCACTTTGATTTCCATTCGATTCACGATAATTTATTGAAACTGGATATTCTTGGTCACGATGACCCGACAGTGATTAGGATGCTCCAGGATTTAAGCGGGATCGATCCTAAAACCATACCAACCGATGATCCGGAAGTCATGAAGATTTTCAGCGGAACGGAATCGCTTGGTGTGACGGAGCAGCAAATAATGTCAAAGACCGGCTCACTTGGTATTCCGGAGTTCGGCACTAAATTCGTTCGGCAAATGCTTGAAGACACGAAGCCGACGACTTTCTCCGAGCTCGTGCAGATTTCCGGCCTTTCCCATGGTACGGATGTATGGCTTGGAAATGCCCAAGAATTGATCCATAACCATACTTGTAACCTTAGTGAAGTGATCGGTTGTCGTGATGATATAATGGTCTACCTAATTTATCAGGGTCTAGAACCGGCATTCGCTTTTAAGATTATGGAATCTGTCCGTAAAGGGAAAGGCCTGACGGATGAAATGGAAGAAGAAATGCGCAAAAATAAAGTGCCGGAATGGTATATCGATTCTTGTAAAAAGATCAAGTATATGTTTCCTAAAGCTCACGCGGCTGCCTATGTTTTGATGGCAGTCAGGATTGCGTATTTCAAGGTTCACCATCCGCTTATGTATTATGCGGCCTATTTTACAGTTAGGGCAGATGATTTTGAGGTGGACGCTATGGTTCGAGGTTCTGAAAGTATTCGATCGGTCCTTGACGAAATCAATACGAAAGGGCTTGATGCTTCAACAAAAGAAAAGAACTTGATGACTGTTATGGAACTGGCGCTAGAAATGTGCGAACGCGGGTATGAGTTTGCGAAAGTAGATTTATACAAGTCAAGTGCAACGGAATTCATTATTGAAGGAAATAAATTGATTCCGCCATTCAATGCAATCCCAGGTTTAGGTACGAACGCGGCATTTAATATCGTCAATGCGCGTGAACAAGGAGAGTTCCTGTCAAAAGAAGACCTCCAGCAGCGCGGAAAGATTTCAAAGACCATCCTGGAGTATCTCGATAACCACGGCTGCCTGGAAGGAATGCCAGATCAAAACCAATTGTCCTTATTCTAATATCGTACGAAAACGTTCCGTTCGCCTTCGGTTGCAATAAATAGCAGGTTATGTTATATTTTTATTGGAAATACTAAGGATAACTCTGGCAGAGGAGAGTGGGGCAACCCGCTCTTTCTTGTTTGTTAAGCACTTTTTTGTGGAAATTTAACCAAAAATGTAACGGAATGTTATGTCTAAGGAGGGATTTTATGAGCAAGGTTACAGAAACAGTGGAAGAGCTAGTAACTCCCATCTTAATGGAAAACAACTTAGAATTAGTAGACATCGAATACGTCAAAGAAGGGAAGAACTGGTTCCTGCGCGTATACATTGATAAGGACAACGGTATTGATATCGAGGAATGCGGCATCGTCAGTGAACGCCTTAGCGAGAAGCTTGATGCCATTGATCCAATCCCGCATAACTACTTTTTGGAGGTTTCCTCACCTGGTGCTGAACGCCCTTTGAAAAAGGAAAAGGATTATCAAAATGCCATCGGAAAAAATGTCTTTATCAAGACGTATGAACCGATAGATGGAGAAAAGGCGTTTGAGGGGATATTGACCGATTATAATGGTGAAACCGTTACTGTGGAAGTGAAGATCAAAACCCGTACGAAAATAATTCAACTACCTTTTGATAAGATTGCCAGCGCAAGGCTTGCAGTCACTTTTTCATAATCTGTCCAGTAAAATCTTTAGTCATTAGTGTAAAGGCAATTTTGGATTATTCTCGGGTTACATAGTCCCAAAGAAACCTTAAAAAGAGGGTAGTAAAAAAAGGGGGATTCATATCTCATGAGCAGCGAATTGTTGGATGCTCTTACAATTCTTGAAAAAGAAAAAGGAATTTCCAGGGATGTTTTAATTGATGCCATGGAAGCTGCATTAATTTCTGCGTACCGTCGTAACTTCAATCAGGCCCAAAATGTTCGGATCGACTTGAATTTAGGAAGTGGTTCCATGCGTGTTTTTGCCAGAAAGGAAGTAGTCGATGAAGTCTTTGACCCGCGCCTGGAAATTTCACTGGAAGATGCACGGAAAATCAATCCTAATTATGTAGTAGAAGATGTAGTGGAACTCGAAGTCACACCAAAGGACTTCGGACGGATTGCGGCTCAGACTGCCAAACAGGTTGTCACTCAGCGTGTTCGTGAAGCTGAAAGAGGAATCATCTATTCAGAATTCATCGATCGGGAAGAAGATATTATGACGGGCATCGTCCAGCGCCAGGATCCAAAGTTCATCTATGTGAGTCTTGGCAAAATCGAGGCGATCCTGCCAGCGAATGAGCAGATGCCAAATGAACATTATAAGCCTCATGACCGCATCAAGGTTTTTATCACCAAGGTTGAAAAAACCACAAAAGGTCCACAAATTTTCGTTTCCAGAACCCACCCGGGGCTGTTAAAGAGACTTTTCGAAATTGAAGTACCTGAAATTTATGACGGTACGGTTGAAATCAAGTCAGTTGCACGAGAAGCAGGAGACCGTTCAAAAATCTCTGTCCATTCTGATAACAAAGAGGTGGACCCAGTAGGTTCATGTGTTGGTCCGCGCGGAAATCGCGTTCAGGCTGTCGTAAATGAGCTTAAGGGTGAAAAAATAGACATCGTTAAATGGTCTGAGGACCCAGTTGTATTTGTGGCAAATGCATTGAGCCCTTCAAAAGTTCTTGATGTCCTAGTCAATGAAGCAGAAAAAGCAACAACGGTAATCGTTCCAGATTACCAGCTATCACTTGCAATTGGCAAACGCGGACAAAACGCGCGTCTTGCCGCTAAGCTTACTGGCTGGAAAATAGACATCAAGGCAGAAACCGAGGCAAGAGAGATCGGGATTTTTCCACGAGACAATGAGCCGTTGTTATCTGCTGATGATGACTATGAAGAAGACTTCGATTAAGGTGAGGTGAATGATCGTGAACAGCCGCAAAAAGGTTCCTATGCGAAAGTGTGTCGCAACCGGTGAAATGAGGCCGAAAAAAGAACTAGTTCGCATCGTTCGCTCAAAAGAAGGAGAAGTATCAATCGACCTGACTGGGAAGAAGTCAGGACGAGGAGCTTATCTTTCAAAAGATAAACAAGCGGTGGTTTTAGCAAAGAAACGAAATATATTGTCCAAGCAACTTGAAACACAGGTGGACGATGCAATATACGATGAGCTGATTGACCTTATCGAAAAGGAGAGCAGATGATCCTGATGAACGCAAATCAATGGATGTCACTGCTTGGTTTAGCCAATCGAGCGCGGAAAATCATTTCAGGAGAAGAGCTTTCCGTCAAGGAAATCAGAAGCGGGAAAGCGAAACTCATTTTGCTTTCAGCGGATGCATCCGCAAATACTACAAAGAAGATTACCGACAAGTGCAAATCCTATAACGTTCCCTGCAAGATGGTTCCAGACAGGTTTCAGCTTGGCAAGGCGATTGGAAAGGATGCCCGTGTTGTAGTAGCCCTGTTGGACGAGGGCTTTGCAAAAAAACTGTTGACGTTGCTCGATTAATTCTAACGGGGGTGAAAATATGAGTAAAACACGCGTTTATGAATATGCGAAGAAGCATGATTTATCGAGTAAAGACGTGATTATAAAATTAAAAGAAATGAATATTGAGGTTTCCAACCATATGACTACTATTGAAGAAGATACGATCAAGAAGCTGGATGCAATCTACCAAAAGAAAGATCCAAATCAATCAGCTCAGAAGCCAGAACAAAGCCGGCCGAAGGCTTCTCAGGGCAGCAACCAAGGTCAGAACCGTAATCAGAGCCAAAGACCAAGTCAGGGACAAAAGTCAAGCCAAGGTCCAAATCGCAATCAAGGACAAAATCAGCAACGCAACCAAAATGGTCAGGAGAAACCACAACTTAAGACAACCGCAAGCGCATTTTCTGATGATGAGCGCCGTGCGACAACTCCTGAAAAGGTAAAAACTTCGGCGGCAGCTAAAAAGCCTGGTAATTCTCAGCCGTTCAACAAGAACAAACAAAACAACAGAAACAAAAATCAGCAGAATCAAAATAAAGGAAGACAAAACCAACAGCAGGTACAACAACAGCCGAAAAAAGTAAAAGAGCTACCAGTAAAGATTACTTTTACTGAATCCCTTACAGTTGCTGAACTAGCCAAGAAATTGAACCGTGAGCCTTCCGAAATCATCAAAAAGCTCTTCATGCTTGGTGTCATGGCAACGATTAATCAGGAACTAGAAAAAGATGCAATCGAGTTGATCGCCACCGATTATGGCGTCGAAGTAGAAGAGGAAATCAAGATCGATTCAACAGACCTTGAAGTGTACTTTTCGGAGGATGAGGCAGATTCCTTGGTTGAACGACCGTCCGTTGTTACCATTATGGGCCATGTAGACCACGGGAAAACAACACTGCTTGATTCTATCCGAAATACGAAAGTGACAGCAGGAGAAGCCGGTGGAATTACTCAGCATATCGGTGCCTATCAGGTTGAAGAAAATGGCAAGAAAATTACCTTCCTGGATACCCCTGGCCATGCTGCGTTCACTACGATGCGTGCACGCGGTGCGAAAATTACGGATATTACCATTCTGGTTGTCGCCGCAGATGACGGAGTAAAGCCGCAGACTGTCGAGGCAATAAACCACGCGAAAGCGGCCGAAGTGCCAATCATCGTTGCAGTAAACAAGATGGATAAACCAACTGCAAATCCAGATCGCGTCATGCAAGAATTAACAGAGTATGGACTTGTACCGGAAGCATGGGGCGGAGAGACAATCTTTGTACCAATCTCGGCATTGACAGGGGAAGGAATTGACAGCTTACTGGAAATGATTCTTCTTGTCGGGGAAGTGGAAGAATACAAAGCTAACCCAAACAGAAATGCAATGGGTACTGTAATCGAAGCACAGCTTGACAAGGGGCGTGGCTCCGTGGCAACCCTGCTTGTCCAGAATGGCACATTGAAAATTGGAGATCCGATCGTTGTTGGGAACACGTTTGGACGTGTGCGTGCCATGGTGAATGACTTAGGCCGTCGCGTAAAGGAAGCAGGACCTTCCACTCCTGTTGAAATTACAGGATTGAATGATGTACCGCAGGCCGGTGATCGCTTCGTCGTGTTTGAAGACGAAAAAACGGCACGCCACATTGGTGAAAACCGTTCACAGCAGGCATTGCAGGCACAGCGCAGCGAAAAAACACGCGTGAGCCTCGATACATTGTTTGAACATATGAAACAAGGGGAAATGAAAGACCTAAATCTAATTATTAAAGCTGACGTCCAAGGGTCAGTCGAAGCACTTGCTGCGGCATTGCAGAAACTCGAGGTTGAAGGTGTAAATGTAAGGATCATTCACACAGGTGTCGGTGCGATCAATGAGTCTGATATCACCCTTGCAGCAGCTTCAAACGGTATCGTTATTGGTTTCAACGTACGTCCGGATAATAATGCAAAACGTGCTGCTGATTCTGAAAAGGTTGATATTCGACTCCACCGGATTATTTATAAGGTGATCGAAGAAATCGAATCAGCGATGAAAGGAATGCTTGATCCGGTTTATGCAGAAAAAATCATTGGCCAGGCTGAAGTCCGCCAGATTTTCAAGGTATCAAAAATCGGAACGATTGCAGGTTCTTATGTCACTGATGGAAAAATCACTCGTGACAGCGGTGTTCGCTTGATCCGTGAAGGAGTTGTCATTTTTGAAGGGCAGCTTGATGCGTTAAAACGATTCAAGGATGATGCGAAGGAAGTAGCTACTGGTTATGAATGTGGGATTACCATTAAAAACTTCAATGACGTCAAGGAAGGCGATGTTATTGAAGCATATATCATGGAAGAAGTGGAACGTTAATGATAGTAGGCTTAGCAGCCTGTGAGTGCATCATATATGATGCTCATTCTCTAAAAGAAAAGAGAGCTGTACTGCAGCGGATTATCACAAGGCTGAAGCGAAAATTTAATGTCTCTGTTTCCGAAGTTGAGCATCACGATGTCTGGCAGCGGACAACAATTGCGGTTGTAGCTGTTTCAGCATCTAAGGTATCGACCGAAAGGGAGCTTCACAATGCCTTGAAAATGATTGATTCTTTTCCAGAGATCGAACGTACCATCACCGAAATAGAATGGCTTTGATTAATGAGGTGATTAAAAATGGGTCATAGAGTAAATCGTGTTGGCGAACAAATGAAAAAAGAGTTAGGGGATATCATCAGCCGAAAAATCAAAGATCCGCGAGTAGGTTTTGTAACTGTGACAGATGTCCAGGTTACAGGAGACCTGCAGCAGGCGAAGGTTTATATCTCTGTTTTAGGAGACGAACAACAGCGGGAAGATTCGCTTAAAGGGTTAGCGAAGGCAAAAGGTTTCATCAGGACAGAAATTGGCCAGCGAATCCGCCTTAGAAAGACACCGGAGCTGATCTTTGAATTTGATGAAACAATGGCGTACGGAAATCGCATCAACTCACTAATCCATGAGCTGCACAGAGAAGAGCAGCTTGGAGAAGAAGAGCAAGAGAAAAAAGACACGGATTAAAGACAGTATAGTCAAGAAACTTGATCCGATTAAAATGGATAGACAACCCGTCTATCCATTTTTTTCGAATTTATATACTACGTAAGGGGGAAAGGATATGGAAGGAATTCTGCCTCTTTTTAAACCAGCTGGAATGACTTCGCATGATTGTGTGTTTAAGCTTAGGAAGCTGCTAAAGACGAAGAAGGTTGGCCATACAGGCACTCTAGATCCAAATGTAACCGGAGTACTGCCCATCTGTGTCGGCAAGGCAACGAAAATAGCAGAATACATCACAGATGCAGGAAAAGCCTATGAAGGGGAAGTTACCCTCGGGTTCACCACTACCACAGAAGATGCTTCAGGAGAAAAAGTGGAAGAAAAAACAGTAGACCGGCTGATTGCAAGACAGGAAATCGAAAAGATTCTCCAATCACTCGTTGGCGAAATCCAACAAACTCCACCAATGTATTCTGCAGTAAAAGTCAATGGGAAGAAACTTTATGAATATGCAAGAAAGGGAATTGAAGTGGAGAGGCCAACCAGGAAAGTAACGATATACAGCATGGAGCTGCTTGACGAACGAACTGCTTTTGAAGGAGAGCAGGTCAGTTTTAAATTCCGGGTTTTATGCAGCAAAGGCACCTATATTCGGACATTAGCTGTTACAATCGGTGAAAAATTAGGGTATCCAGCGCATATGTCTTCATTGGTTAGAATTCAGGCCGCTTCGTTTTCACTAGCTGACTGCTTTACCTTCGAACAGCTCGAAGAAATGGAGAAGGAATCAAAGCTCGAAACCGCTCTGTTCCCTTTGGAGACTGGTATTTCTTATTTGCCGAAAAATCGCATTAATGATAAAGTAGCAGAGAAAGTGAAAAATGGGGCATTGCTTCAAATTCCGAAAGAACTGGAAGGAGAAGAAGGCCCAATTGTCGTGGAAACAGAAGACGGAAAAGCGCTCGCCATTTACAGGGCACATCCAACTAAAAACGGAATGATGAAACCTGATAAAGTATTGAGAAATGAGCAATAGCTTTATTGCTCCAATAAATACAAAATCAGTGATGAAAAAAAGTCCTGATGAAAAGAGCAGCTTGGTCAGAAAAGGTGAATGAAATCGTGGAATTGATTAGGCTAAACCATCCTCATGGGTATAAAATAGAAGACTTTCCGGCAATGGCCATTGCCTTAGGCTATTTTGATGGTGTTCACCTCGGCCATCAGCAGGTGATCATGGAAGCGAAAAAAGTGGCCAAAACAAACGGAATCAAGAGTGCAGTAATGACATTTGATCCCCACCCTTCCGTTGTGCTCGGTAAAAATGTCCAACATATCGAATATATCACCCCATTAGAAGAAAAGGTACGATTGATAGAAGAACTGGGGATCGATTATTTATTTGTGATCACCTTCACAACTGAGTTCTCTGGTCTATTGCCTCAACAATTCGTCGACCATTATATTATCGGACTGAATGTCCAACATGTCATCGCTGGCTTTGATTACTCATATGGTAAGATGGGCAAGGGAAATATGGAGACAATCCAATTCCATTCCAGAGCGAAATTTCATTTTACTGTCGTTTCTAAACTGTCGACTTCGGAAAATGAAAAGGTTAGCTCTACGTTAATTCGCGGATGCCTGAGAGATGGGAAGGTGGATCAAATGCCACACCTGCTCGGGAGGTATTATACAACAACAGGGATTGTGATAAATGGGGAACGTCGAGGACGAACGATTGGGTTTCCTACGGCAAACGTTCAGATGGAGGAAGACTATATCCTCCCGCCAATAGGTGTCTATGCTGTGAAAATCAAGGTTAATGGCAAATGGCATGAAGGGGTGTGCAATGTAGGCTATAAACCAACCTTCCACGAGGAGAAAAACGCAAAACCATCGATTGAAGTTCATATCTTCCATTTCAGCAGAGAGATATATGGAGAATCAGTCATCATCGAATGGCACCTCCGACTCAGAAATGAGCAGAAATTCGAGGGGATTGAACAGTTGGTTGCCCAAATTGAAAAAGATAAACGAGAAGCAATCCTCCACTTTGAAAAAAACAAGGGTTAAACTTGCTTTTTGTCGTAAAAAGAGGTATTCTTATTATCGTATCAAATACAAACCGTTGCTTGGCAAGTCGAGTCACCGACGCTTGCTAGGAAACAGGGGATTACTAATTGGAGGTGAATCGGATGGCAATCACGAAAGAACGTAAAAATGAACTGATCAACGAATTCAAGACTCACGAAAGTGATACTGGATCTCCAGAAGTTCAAATCGCTGTCCTGACTGCAGAAATCAACACATTGAACGACCACTTGCGCGTTCATAAGAAGGATCACCACTCACGTCGCGGTCTTTTGAAAATGGTAGGTAAGCGTCGTAATCTTCTGACTTACCTTCGTAACAAGGATGTTGCTCGTTACCGCGAGTTAATCAACAAGCTTGGTCTACGTAGATAGTCTGTAAAAGCGGGATTTATCCCGCTTTTTTATTAGGGAATTTTTTTTGAGTGTACATAACATTATATTGTTAGTAAGCGCTTTGTTTTTGGCAAATACTATAACATAAAAGTTTCTTTTGGACAGGCATTTGGTTGTCGAGATTCATCTTATTGTTATAAATCAGACTATGTGATGTTTCCAATAATTATCCCACCCGGGTTGCAAATCTGGTTGGATTTTCATGTTAGAGAGGGGTATAAATGTATGGAACAAGAAAAACAAAGTTTTTCCTTTGACTGGGCAGGGCGCAAGCTTACTGTCGAAATAGGACAGCTTGCTAAGCAGGCAAATGGTGCCGTCCTTGTCCGATACGGAGATACTGCTGTATTAAGCACAGCAACTGCATCAAAAGAACCGAAAAATTTAGATTTTTTTCCTTTAACGGTTAATTACGAAGAAAGACTGTATGCGGTAGGGAAAATTCCGGGTGGCTTTATAAAGCGTGAAGGACGCCCAAGTGAAAAGGCAATCCTTGCCAGCCGCTTGATTGACCGCCCGATCCGTCCATTATTTGCTGAAGGTTTTCGCAATGATGTCCAGGTAATCAGCATTGTCATGAGTGTGGACCAAAATTGTTCCTCCGAAATGGCAGCAATGTTTGGGTCATCCCTTGCACTCTGTGTTTCCGATATCCCTTTTGAGGGACCAATCGCTGGTGTAACAGTTGGAAGATTGGATGGGAACTTCATTATCAATCCTTCTGTTGAAGAGACTGAAAAAAGCGATATGCATCTTATTGTTGCAGGTACAATGGATGCAATTAACATGGTAGAAGCAGGTGCTGATGAGGTTCCTGAAGAAGTAATGCTTGAAGCAATCATGTTTGGACATGACGAAATCAAGCGTCTGATTGCTTTCCAGCAGGAAATTGTCGCACAAGTAGGCAAGCAGAAGCGCGAAATTACTCTCTTTGAAATAGATAAAGAGTTAGAAGCAGAAGTTCGCACAATTTGCGAACAAGACATGCTTGCTGCAATTCAAGTTCAGGAAAAGCATGCTCGAGAAGACGCAATCAAAGAAGTGAAAAATGCTGTTGTTGCTCGATTTGAAGAGCAGGAAGCTGATGCAGACCAGATGAAAATGGTGAAACAAATCCTTGATAAAATTGTCAAAGGGGAAGTACGCCGTTTAATTACCGAAGAAAAGGTACGTCCAGATGGGCGTAAAGTTGATGAAATCCGCCCGCTTTCTTCAGAAGTTGGCCTGCTTCCGCGCACGCACGGTTCCGGTTTATTTACAAGAGGGCAAACCCAGGCGTTAAGCATTTGTACACTTGGAGCAATGGGCGATGTTCAAATCCTTGATGGCCTTGGAATTGAGGAAGAAAAACGTTTTATGCACCATTATAATTTCCCGTTGTTCTCCGTAGGGGAAACGGGACCAATACGCGGTCCAGGCCGACGTGAAATTGGGCACGGTGCTCTTGGAGAACGTGCACTTGAACCTATCATCCCGAATGAAAAAGACTTCCCATATACAGTCCGGCTTGTATCAGAGGTTTTAGAATCGAATGGATCCACTTCACAAGCTAGTATTTGTGCAAGTACCTTAGCTTTGATGGATGCTGGTGTCCCTATTAAAGCGCCGGTAGCTGGCATTGCTATGGGTCTGATTAAATCAGGCGAGCATTACTCCGTTTTGACAGATATCCAAGGAATGGAAGACCATTTGGGCGATATGGACTTCAAAGTAGCTGGAACAGCAAAAGGGGTAACAGCATTGCAGATGGATATCAAGATCGATGGGTTGTCTCGTCAAATTTTAGATGAAGCATTACAGCAGGCAAAAAAAGGTCGTATGCAAATTCTAGAATCAATGCTTGCGACGATCAATAAACCACGTGAACAGCTATCCGAGTATGCTCCAAAAATCATTACTATGTGGATCAAACCGGATAAAATACGGGACGTTATTGGACCAAGCGGAAAACAAATTAATAAAATCATCGAAGAAACCGGTGTGAAGATTGATATTGAACAAGATGGAACGGTGTTTATTGGTTCAGTGGACGAGGAAATGATCCAAAGGGCCAAGAAAATCATTGAGGATATCGTTCGCGAAGTTCAAGTTGGGGAGATGTATCTTGGCAAAGTCCGCCGGATTGAAAAGTTTGGTGCATTTGTGGAACTATTCCCTGGCAAAGATGGTTTGGTCCATATTTCTGAACTTGCAGAAGAACGAGTTGGAAAAGTGGAAGACGTATTGAAGCTTGGCGATGAGCTGCTAGTCAAGGTCACGGAAATTGATAAACAAGGAAGAGTAAATCTTTCACGCAAAGCCGTATTGAAAGAACAGCGTGAAAAAGTTGAAAAACAATAAATTCCAAATGAAAAGATACAAAAGGCCGGGGACCCCCCGGCCTTTTGTATTGCAGTGTCGTTCTACCTTGTCCTTCTGCTTCATAAAGTAAAATAAGGCACTCTCTTTGATGAAAAGCTTTAGAGGCCTAACGGAAGGGGAGGCACAAAAAATGAATGCAAGAAAAATTGCGTTGGTTTCTGTCATGCTGATCACAGCCTGGACAATGGTTAATAATCCAATTTCTCACACATATGTATCAGACCTGAAAACGGAAATAATCGCTGTTTCAGGACAGCAAGACGACTTGCTGGCAGAAATAGAAAAAAGGGCAAAAGAATATGAAATTGAACCTTCTAACGCAAGAATTGATCCGGTCTGGAAGGCAGTTCCTGGCTATAATGGACGAAAAGTCGATGTGAAAAAATCATACGAAAAAATGAAAAAGGATGGAAAATTCAAGGTTGATCAACTCGTCTTTGTTCAAGTGCCGCCAAAAATTCATCTAAGTGACTTGCCGCCTCAGGCTATCTACAAAGGGCATCCCGATAAACCGATGGTCAGTTTTATTATCAATGTCGCTTGGGGAAATGAGTACCTTTCCGAAATACTGGCGACATTAAAAAAACATCATATTACCACAAGTTTTTTTTTGGAGGGCAGATGGGTAAAAAATAATCCAGGGATGGCGAAAATGATTGCCGATGCAGGGCATGAAATTGGCAACCATTCCTTCACGCATCCGGATATGAAACAACTTTCTGCCGCTAAAATAAATGAAGAAATTAGCAAGACGGATGAAGTGATAGAAGCAGTGACAGGAAAAAGAACTAAATGGTTTGCACCGCCAAGCGGCTCCTATAAGGACGAAGTAGTTGACATTGCTGCGGCCCGTAGTTTAGGTACCGTAATGTGGAGTGTAGATACAATCGATTGGCAGAAGCCTACCCCGGAAAAGCTGATAAGCAGAGTGATGGGAAAGGTTCACAATGGAGCACTAATCTTAATGCATCCTACCGAGCCGACTGCATTGTCGCTAGACCAATTAATTACCGAAATCAAGGGGAAGGGTTTGCAAATAGGGACGGTATCAGACATGTTAAGTGAAAATCGCATCCTCCCGGTAAAAAATATGAAAAAATAGCGTTGTATTTGGAAAAAGTAAGTTAAATGAACTATACTTAGTAAATGCAGTAGGTATAGCAGCAGGTACCAGAGGAGGAATAGAATGATAAAGAAATATACATGCCAAAACGGTGTAAGAATTGTTCTGGAAGAAATCAAAACAGTTCGATCCGTAGCAATAGGTGTTTGGATTGGGACTGGATCCCGAAATGAAAATCCTGAAAACAATGGGATTTCTCATTTCCTTGAACATATGTTTTTTAAAGGCACCAAAACCAGGACTGCCAGAGAAATTGCTGAATCATTTGACAGTATCGGTGGTCAGGTGAATGCCTTCACCTCGAAAGAATATACTTGCTATTATGCGAAGGTGCTGGATAACCACGCCCAATATGCTCTCGAGGTATTGGCGGATATGTTCTTTCACTCTACTTTTGACTCTGAAGAATTGAATAAAGAGAAGAATGTAGTCAATGAAGAAATAAAAATGTATGAAGATACGCCGGATGATATCGTCCATGATTTGCTAAGCCAGGCGATATACGGCGAGCATCCACTTGGTTACCCAATCCTTGGTACCGAAGAGACGCTTCAAACCTTTACCGGAGAAAAATTGGAGCAATACATGCATGATATGTACCGCCCGGAAAATGTAGTCATATCAATTGCTGGGAATGTCACAGAATCGTTCATTAAAAATGCTGAACAATTCTTTGGAGCTTACGAAGCAAGCAAAGAAGAAATGGAATATCTCAAACCGAAATTCCATGCGAAACAAATTTCTCGCAAGAAAGAAACGGAGCAAGCCCATCTTTGCCTTGGATTTGAAGGTTTGCAGATCGGACATTCTGATGTATACAACCTGATTGTCTTGAACAATGTGCTCGGCGGCAGTATGAGCAGTAGGTTATTCCAGGAGGTCAGGGAACAGCGTGGATTAGCCTATTCCGTATTTTCCTATCATTCTGCATACCGCGATAGCGGAATGGTGACAATTTATGGCGGAACCGGTGCAAATCAGCTGAATGTTCTTTATGATACAATCCAGGAGACACTTCATAAGCTCCGTGCAGATGGCATTACAGAAAAAGAACTTAATAATAGCAAAGAGCAACTGAAAGGCAGTTTAATGCTAAGCCTTGAAAGCACAAACAGCCGCATGAGCAGGAATGGAAAAAATGAACTTTTACTTGGAAGGCATCGCTCTCTTGATGAAATCGTCGAACAAATCGATCAGGTGACAAAGGAACGTGTAGACGGTATCGCCAATAAAATTTTCACTGACCAGTTTTCCATATCGCTTGTCAGCCCGAGTGGCGAACTGCCAACCATTTAATCAAACTAGCAGCAGCTTTTTGAATAAGCTGCTGTTTTTTCTATTCTAAAAAAGAATTCGTAATGATACATATAGGATAAGGACAAAATGACGAGGAGGAGGGTTACCATGAAGCTGAGTGAACTTGGAGGCAAAGAAATTGTGGACGTGAAAAAGGCGGAAAGGTTAGGAGTACTCGGTCAGACAGATTTGGATATTAACGAGAGAACCGGTCAGATAGAAGCGTTGATCATCCCATCATTAAAATGGTTTGGCCTACGTAAGCAATCCGGCGAGGTAAGGGTGCCGTGGAAGCACATTAAAAAAATAGGTGCAGATATGATCATCATCGATATACCGGAAGAAGAGTGAAGCGGGCATAAATGTCGGCTTATTTTTTTTGCAAATAACAAGCTAATTGGGTTTTGTGTATTTGGTTGTTGGTGCTTTTAACTCACCTATTCTCGATTGAATACATATGATGTGTAAGTAGTTCGTGTTGAATAGAAATTAAGCCAGGATTAATGGAAAAGAAGGTGATTGTTCTCATGCTGACCGAAATGCAAATCGCGGTTATCGGCGGTGATGCAAGACAGCTGGAGATTATTCGCAAGCTAACAGAGCTTGATGCAAAGCTTTCTTTAATAGGCTTCGAGCAATTGGACCATGCATTTACAGGTGCCTCAAAAGAAAAGATAGAGGAAGTTGATTTTTCCGTTCAGGATGCTTTGATCCTGCCTGTTCCAGGAACCAGTCTCGATGGTCAGGTCGAAACCATATTCTCCAATGAAAAAGTAGTTCTCGTACAAGAAATGCTTGAACGGACACCAGAGCATTGCACAGTTTATTCAGGTATTAGCAATGCATACTTGACCGGAATTGCCAAGCAGGCAAACAGGAAACTAGTCCAGCTTTTCTCCCGGGATGATGTCGCCATCTATAACTCTATTCCTACGGTGGAAGGAACAATCATGATGGCAATCCAGCATACAGATTTCACAATCCATGGCTCAAATGTCTCAGTTCTTGGGCTTGGAAGAGTCGGTATGAGTGTTGCAAGAACATTCCACGCACTTGGGGCAAAGGTAAAGGTGGGTGCCCGTAAAAGTGAGCATATTGCTAGGATTATTGAAATGGGTTTAGAAGCTTTCTTTTTATCAGATATAGGTCAGGCAGTTTCTGATAGCGATATTTGCATTAATACCATTCCGTATCCGATTGTAACTGCTTCTGTCATCTCAAGAATGCCTGCCCATACATTGATCATTGACCTTGCGTCCAAACCAGGTGGAACAGATTTTCGTTATGCGGAAAAACGCGGAATCAAGGCTTTGCTTGCGCCAGGGCTTCCGGGTATCGTAGCACCCAAGACGGCAGGTTTTATATTAGCAAATGTTCTTTCTCAATTGCTTATGGAAGATTTCACTAAAAGAAAGGAGATAGAAGAATGAGTTTACAAGGAAAAAAGATTGGTTTTGGATTGACAGGTTCCCATTGTACGTATGATGCTGTTTTTCCAGAAATCAAGAAGTTGGTAAATGCAGGCGCAGAAGTTTTGCCGGTTGTTACATTCACTGTTAAAAGTACGGAAACACGTTTTGGAAAAGGCGAAGATTGGGTAGAGCGAATTGAAGCACTCACGGGCAATAAAGTGATTGACTCCATCGTTAAGGCAGAGCCTCTTGGACCAAAAATTCCGTTGGATTGCATGGTCATTGCGCCTCTTACTGGGAACTCTATGAGCAAATTTGCAAATGCGATGACAGATTCCCCAGTCTTGATGGCGGCTAAAGCTACTTTAAGAAACCAAAAACCAGTAGTGCTCGGCATTTCTACCAATGATGCATTGGGACTTAATGGCATAAATTTGATGAGACTAATGGCAACCAAGAATATTTTCATGATTCCTTTTGGTCAGGATGATCCGATTAAAAAACCTAATTCAATGGTAGCAAAGATGGAGCTGCTCTCCGAAACGGTTCTCGAAGCAATGAAAGGCATACAACTGCAGCCAGTGCTTGTGGAACGTTATAAGGATAACTAGAAGAATACAAGTGATCCTAGACAAACAAACATAAATATTTCAACTGGGAACGCTTTTCTCCGGCAGTGTCGTAAAATGTTTCTTTCCTTAGAGAGTGAATATGATAAAATATAGAATAATATACATCAAATCGATATTGGCAGTGGAAGGGGAAACAAGTATGACAGAGAGAAAAGAATTCCGAGTAGCAGTAGTTGGAGCAACAGGAGCAGTTGGTCAGCAAATGATCAAGACTCTTGAAAACAGAGATTTTCCAGTTTCAGAACTAGTATTGCTTTCTTCAGCGAGATCTGCTGGTTCGAAGGTCATATATAAAGGGAATGAAATAACAGTTGAGGAAGCAAAACCGGAAAGCTTTGCAGGCGTGGATATCGCCCTTTTTAGCGCCGGAGGAAGTGTTTCGAAACAATTGGCACCGGAAGCGGTAAGACATGGGGCAATTGTTGTAGATAATACAAGTGCTTTCAGAATGGATGAACATATCCCACTGGTAGTGCCAGAAGTGAATGAAGAAGATTTGCTTAATCACAACGGAATCATCGCCAACCCTAATTGTTCGACGATTCAGATGGTTGTCGCATTAGAGCCGCTTCGTAAACGCTACGGTCTTGATAAAATTATCGTTTCAACTTATCAGGCAGTATCTGGTGCAGGCGGAGCAGCGGTGAAGGAGATGGAGGACCAAACTCGGGCAATCCTTGATGGCAAAGATATTGATCCTCAAATCCTTCCTGTCAAATCCGGAGAAAAGCACTACCAGATTGCCTTCAATGCGATCCCGCAAATTGATACATTCGTGGAGAATGGATTCACATATGAAGAAATGAAAATGATCAATGAAACGAAGAAGATTATGCACATGCCAGAGCTTCAGATTGCAGCTACATGTGTGCGTCTTCCTGTGGGAACCGGCCATTCAGAATCAGTGTATATTGAAATGACTGAAGGCGGGGTGTCAGCCACAGATGTGAAGGCATTATTGGCAGAATCTCCTGGTGTAGTTCTGCAGGATGATCCGGAGCAGCAATTATATCCAATGCCTGCACTCTGTGTGGGAAAAAGAGATGTTTTCGTTGGCCGGATCAGGAAGGATCTTGATAACGATAAAGGCTTCCACATGTGGGTAGTATCCGACAATCTTCTTAAAGGAGCTGCATGGAACTCTGTTCAGATAGCAGAAAGTCTTGTTAAGCTTGGTCTTGTAAAATAACGCAGTCGGTTAGATGACAGAATTCTGAGGTGTTTTGATGAAAATAATCGTTCAAAAATTCGGCGGTACGTCTGTTCGAGATCAGCAAAGCCGCAGTCACGCTATAGATCATATAAAAAATGCCGTTGCAGACGGATATAAAGCAGTTGTAGTAGTTTCCGCAATGGGCCGGAAGGGTGATCCATATGCGACGGACACGCTCCTCAGCCTGATTGGTGGAAATGGAAGCAAAGTCAGCAAGCGAGAGCTTGACCTGCTGCTGTCCTGCGGTGAAACGATATCGAGTGTGGTCTTTACAAATCTCCTGGTTGAGCATGGCCTTAATGCGACTGCTCTTACTGGTGCACAGGCAGGTTTCAGGACGAACAGTGAGCATACGAACGCCAGGATCATGGAAATGAAATGTGACCGTTTGCTGCAGGAATTAAACAATGTAGATGTAGTGGTTGTCGCGGGATTTCAGGGAGCAGCCAAAAATGGAGATATAACTACGATCGGAAGAGGCGGAAGTGATACGTCCGCCGCCGCTTTAGGTGCAGCTTTGAATGCTGAATGGATTGACATCTTCACCGATGTGGAAGGAATCATGACAGCCGATCCGCGGATTGCTGATAATGCACGACCGCTTTCCGTCGTTACCTATACAGAGGTTTGCAACTTGGCATATCAGGGGGCGAAGGTCATTCACCCTCGTGCTGTTGAGATTGCCATGCAGGCAAAAGTGCCAATCAGGATCAGGTCCACGTATTCGAAAGGCCTCGGGACTTTGGTGACAACCCTGAATCGCGAAAAGAAGGGAACGGATATTAAAGAACGTCCTGTTACAGGGATTGCCCATGTTTCCGACGTCAGTCAAATCAAAGTTTTTGCCAAAAAGGATCAATACAATCTACAATCAGAAGTATTCAAGGCTATGGCCAATGAAAACATCAGCGTGGATTTCATCAATATATCTCCTAATGAAGTAGTATATACTGTAAATGATGAAATGACAGACCGGGCGGTGAAAGTCCTTGAAGGTCTAGGGCACTCTCCACAGGTGGAGAAGCATTGTGCTAAAGTCTCTGTTGTAGGTGCAGGTATGGCGGGTGTTCCAGGTGTGACCTCGAAAATCGTAACGGCATTATCCGAAAAAGGCATTCGCATCCTTCAATCCGCTGACAGCCACACAACTATTTGGGTTCTTGTTAAACAGGAGGATTTGGGAAAAGCGGTGAATGCACTTCATGATGCTTTCCAGCTCGAAGAAGAAACGATAGAATTCGAAAGAAACGATCGATAATATCGCTTGCACCCAGCTTTTAAGAATAGGAGTGAACAGGAATGGTTCAATTCGGAAGAGTATCTACAGCAATGGTGACCCCATTCGATCATAAAGGTCACATTGATTTCGCTAAAACAACCAAACTAGTCAACCATTTGATATCGAACGGCACCGATTCACTAGTTATCGCAGGAACTACAGGTGAATCTCCCACCCTTTCAAAGGAAGAAAAACTCGCATTATTTCAGCATGTCGTGAAAGTCGTTGACAAAAGAGTTCCAGTCATTGCTGGAACAGGCAGCAACGACACATATGCTACGGTCGAGTTGACGAAGAAAGCAGAAGAAACTGGTGTGGATGCGATTATGATTGTCGCACCTTATTATAACAAGCCAAACCAGGAAGGCCTTTATCAACATTATAAAGCGGCAGCGGAAGCTACGGCCTTGCCATTGATGATTTACAATATCCCTTCCAGGACCTCAGTTACTATACAGCCTGAAACGATAATCAGGCTTGCTGACATCCCGAATATCGTGGCTGTCAAGGAAGCGAGTGGCGATCTGAATGCGATGACAAAAATCATTGCCAGCACGCCGGAGGATTTTCTTCTTTACAGCGGAGATGACGGGATGACACTTCCGGTACTCGCGATTGGAGGAGTTGGAATTGTCTCGGTTGCCGCCCATGTGATTGGCAACGAGATGCAAGCAATGGTGGAAGCATTTCTCAATGGTAGAAACGAAGATGCAGCGAAATTGCACCAGCGTCTGCTTCCAATCATGCAAGGGATGTTTGCCGCTCCAAGTCCCGGACCAATCAAAACGGCTTTGCAGCTAAAAGGGCTCGACGTTGGCTCGGTTCGTTTGCCAATGGTACCAATGACAGAGCAAGAAAGAACAGCAGTAGCAAAATTGTTCGAATAAGAAAAGTGAATTTTATACTTTCTTATTCTACAAAGGCTGGCCAAATATGGCTGGCCTTTTTCCTTTACAATTTCTTTCTGCAGCGCTTAGCATTCGAATCAGGTAACTTTTAAAACTGTGCAAAACAGAGAATTAAGTTGTAAGGATTTTCTGCCATCAAGTATAATGGTTTTAATTGATTTCGTTCGGGAGATAACTACATAGGAGGAGCAGACAATTGATAATTAAAAATGAAAACGTTAAAATCATTGCGCTTGGTGGCGTAGGGGAAATGGGAAAAAATATGTATGTCACCGAAGTGGACAATGATATTTTTGTAATGGATGCCGGATTGATGTTCCCAGAAGATGACATGCTTGGGATCGATATCGTCATTCCGGATTTTTCCTATTTAAGTGCCAACAGTAAAAGGGTAAAAGGAGTTTTTCTGACACATGGACATGAAGACCATATAGGAGCGTTAACCTACCTCCTGCGGAAATTAACTGTACCGGTATATGGAACGAAGCTTACTCTTGCGCTTGCAAAAGAAAAAATCAAGGAGCAAGAATTTACCGGAAAAGTTGATTTTCAAGAAATTACAGCAGATACAGAACTGGATTTCGGAAATGTTTCCATTTCCTTTTTTAAGACAAACCACAGTATTCCAGATTCTGTCGGAATTTGTATTCATACATCAGAAGGGGCCATTGTCTATACAGGGGACTTTAAATTCGACCAGGCAGCAGCACGATTGTATAAGCCGGAAATTGGCAGGATGGCATCCATTGGCGAGCGAGGTGTGCTTTGCCTGCTTTCCGATAGTACAGAGGCTGAAAAACCAGGGTATACACCATCTGAATCACTCGTCGTAGAAGAATTATCCCGTGTTTTTTATAATGCCAATGGCCGAATTATCGCTGCTTGCTTTGCTTCAGATTTAAATAGAATCCAGCATCTTATAGATACTGCCATATCTCATGGCCGCAAAGTAGCTGTGGTTGGAGAAAATTTGAAAAGGGTGATAGAAATCGCTTTGGAGCTTGGTTATTTGCAAGTAGAAAGCGATTGCCTCCTTTCGGTTGAGGATATAAAGCGCTTGGCAGATACAGAAGTGGTTTTTTTAATAGCGGACAGCCAAGGCGAGCCTATTGAAGTTCTGCAGAAGATGGCGAAAAAAGCTCATCCACAGGTGAATATCCAGGAAGGGGACACCGTTCTGTTCGCTGCCTCCCCTCTTAGAGGAAGAGAAGTATTCCTATACAAAACAATGGATATGCTTTACCGGGCAGGCGCAAACGTAGTGGCAAGCAAGAATAGCGTCCAGGTTTCAAGCCATGGAAGCCAGGAAGAATTGAAATTCATGATCAATCTGATGAACCCGAAATTCTTCATTCCAGTGCATGGTGAATATAAAATGCTGAAAGCACATAAAAAAGTTGCACAGTCATGCGGAGTCCCGGAAGAAAATATTTTCATTCCTAACCTTGGCGATGTAATCGACCTTTCAGGCGGGATACTCAAGTCAACTCAAAAAGTGCAGGCAGGAAACACATTAATCGATGGAATCGGAGTGGGAGATGTAGGAAACATCGTGCTCCGTGACCGAAGACTGCTTTCACAGGATGGTGTTTTAATTGTTGTTGTGACCCTGAATAAAGCAGACAGAAAAATCATTTCAGGACCGGAAATCCTTTCCCGTGGGTTCGTCTATGTGCGTGAATCAGAAAAATTAATGGTCGATTCAGCCGCTTATATAAAGGAAATCGTCGAAAAAAACCTTCTAAAAGAACAGTTTGACTGGACTGGTTTAAAGCAGGAGATGCGAGATTTCCTTCATCAGTATTTATTTGAAAAAACAAAGCGACGACCAATGATTTTGCCTATTTTAATGGAAGTAAAACGATAAGAGAAAAGGCTGTCTCCATTAGCAGCAGAGATGGAAATCCTGCATAAGGGTATCTTTCCGCTTGAAAGATGCCCTTATGGCAGTTGTTTTAGTAAAAAACCACGAAACATATACTTATGGATTTAGTGAAAGCCAAATAATAATTTTTTACACTCTGTTGATTGGAACGGAAGACACTCGACTCCTGCGGGAATAGCGACAGGAGGCTCGCCTGACACCCCGCGGAAAGCAACAGGCTTCAATTACCGCCAAAAGAAAAAGGGCCGGGCGCAGTTTGCCCGGGTTTTCTTATACTCTCCTAAATTTGCTTCGGAATGAAATGGATGAGGAAGTTCATACTAAAGTTATCATGTCTGAAGGGAGCATAAAAGGATGGATGAGGAAATGAATATAAATCATGCTGAAACACAGGAGGTCGGAAACCAGGAACAACAAACTGAACAGGAAAATAAACCATCGGGTCTTCTTGAAAAAATTCAGCAGTTGGGCCAGACGAATGTGCCTCAGCTGTCCCCAGATTCAAAAATCCATTGCTTGACAATTGTAGGCCAAATTGAAGGCCATATGCAGCTGCCGCCTCATAACAAGACGACAAAGTATGAACATCTTATCCCACAGCTTGTGGCAATTGAGCAGAATCAGAATATCGAGGGACTTCTGGTTATTCTGAATACGATCGGTGGGGATGTAGAAGCAGGACTGGCCATTTCAGAGATGCTTGCTTCCCTTTCCAAACCGTCAGTTTCCATCGTGTTGGGAGGAGGACATTCGATCGGAGTTCCAATCGCCGTTTCCTGTGATTACTCGTTTATCGCCGAAACAGCGACGATGACGATTCATCCTATCAGATTGACCGGTATGGTAATCGGTGTTCCTGCAACCTTTGAATATCTGGATAAAATGCAAGAGCGGGTAGTTAATTTTGTGACAAAACATTCGAACATCCCGGAGGAAAAATTCAAAGAACTCATGTTTGCCAAAGGAAACCTAACTAGGGATATTGGTACAAACGTAGTTGGCCACGATGCAGTGGATATGGGATTGATTCATGAAGTTGGCGGCATTGGAAAGGCAATGAAGAAGCTAAATGAACTGATCGATATCAATAAATCTAAGACAGAAGTGATTGTGCAATGATCTTGTATACAATGGTGCCACTTGAACAAGTATTTCCCTACAGTGAAGAAGAGGGAAACAATCAAGTCATGATTTCCTATAATGGGATTCCGCTTATGGCTGAATGGACAGAGAATCATGAATACCGGATTGTTAGGGTAATGAGTACAGATCCAAATCATTATATGGACCCAGTATGTAAACCTGGGTCCACCATTTCACTTCGCTAGAATATGTGACAATAAAACGAAGTGCCGATTCTGTTTGCGAATATGATATAATATCGATACACACAGCATTTTGGCAGCCGGATCGGGCTGCTTTTCTTCTTGCTTTTTGCTGATGATGCTGAAAGTGAAGCTATAAAGATTCAGGTGATAGTAAAATGGTCAAAAAGAAAAAAAGGCAATCAAGAAAGAAAAGTGATGCGAAAACTACCATAAAATATGAGCTTGCAGGGTTAGCCTTGCTTGCTTTTGCCATCATTGCGATGGCAGATTTGGGAGCTGTCGGAAAAACAATCGTGATGTTTTTTCGCTTTTTCTTTGGTGAGTGGTATATGATCGGTCTCATTGGATTGGTCGTTTTTAGTATTTTTATCATGTGGAAAAGGCAACTCCCGTTTCTTTTTCACACGAAACTGATTGGTACATACTTGATGATTAGTGCAGTTTTGCTGCTAAGTCATGTAACATTATTTGAATTATTGTCCAATGGCGGGAAGTTTGCAGATCCTAGCGTCATCAAGAACACGTTTGAGTTATATGTCATGGAAGCAAAAGGGGAGAGTAGTACTACAGACCTTGGTGGCGGCATGATCGGTGCTGTACTGTTCGCGCTGTTTTATTATTTATTCGATGCAGCAGGCTCGCAGCTCATTGCTTTTCTTTTGATCATCATTGGTGGAATTCTCGTAACAGGCAAAACTTTTACAGAAACTGCAGGCAAAATTACTGCACCGATGGTCGGGTTCATTAAAAACCAGTGGCTTTCATTTATCGAGGACGTGAAACATTGGAAAGAAAAACAACAACAAAAACAGCCATCCAGCAGCAAAGAAGCCAAAACAGAAACACCTCTTGAAGAGGACTCTGTGAATAGAACGATCGATATTCCAGTGGAACCATCTCCAGAACCAATCATCTCAAGTTTTGCAGAGCGAGCATATGCTGCTCCGACTGAACAACCAAGTCAGCAGCCAGGAAAGAAAGCGAAAGCGGAAATGAAGTCCGAAGACGAGGAATTTAAGCAGCCAATCGCTTTTGCAGAGACAGAGAATACCTCATATGAGCTTCCGCCAATGGATTTATTGAAACTGCCGAATAAAACGGACCAGAGCGGTGAATATGAATTGATTCATGCAAATGCGGCCAAGCTTGAGCGGACATTCCATAGTTTTGGCGTGAAGGCAAGGGTTACGCAGGTCCATCTCGGGCCAGCTGTTACTAAATATGAGGTCTATCCCGATGTCGGAGTGAAGGTCAGTAGGATTGTGAGCTTGAATGATGATTTGGCCCTAGCTTTGGCTGCCAAGGATATTAGGATTGAGGCGCCGATTCCAGGTAAGTCTGCTATTGGGATCGAAGTTCCGAACTCAGAGGTGGCGATGGTATCATTACGAGAGGTCATTGAAGCAAACCAACATCAAAAATCCGCTTCCAAGCTGCAGATTGGGCTTGGACGGGATATAACCGGTGAAGCAGTGCTAGCGGAATTGAATAAAATGCCCCATCTCCTAGTTGCCGGAGCGACAGGTAGCGGCAAGAGTGTCTGTATAAACGGAATCATCACCAGTATCCTGATGAGGGCCAAGCCTCATGAGGTGAAACTGATGATGATCGACCCAAAAATGGTCGAGCTGAATGTCTATAATGGTATCCCGCATTTGCTGGCGCCAGTTGTTACCAATGCAAAGAAAGCATCGCAGGCGCTAAAAAAAGTGGTTAATGAGATGGAAAGACGTTATGAACTTTTCTCTCATACCGGAACAAGGAACATTGAAGGCTATAATGAATATATTAAGCGGTATAATAACGAGGAAGAAGCCAGCCAGCCGCTCCTCCCTTTCATTGTTGTCATTGTGGACGAGCTTGCAGACCTGATGATGGTTGCGTCCTCTGATGTCGAGGATTCGATCACGCGTCTAGCACAAATGGCTCGTGCTGCAGGAATTCATTTGATCATCGCAACCCAAAGACCTTCCGTTGATGTCATTACCGGAGTGATCAAAGCGAACATTCCATCAAGAATTGCCTTTGCTGTATCTTCGATGACAGATTCTAGGACGATCCTCGATATGGGTGGAGCTGAAAAGCTACTTGGAAGGGGAGACATGCTATTCTTGCCGGTTGGCGCCTCGAAGCCAGTCAGGGTGCAGGGAGCATTTTTATCAGATGAGGAAGTAGAAAAGGTAGTTAATTATGTAATCGGCCAACAGAAGGCTCAGTACCAGAAGGAAATGATTCCTGAAGATGTGCCGGAGAATACTTCAGTAGTTGAGGATGATTTGTATAATGATGCGGTAGACCTTGTCGTCGAGATGCAGACAGCATCTGTGTCGATGCTTCAGAGAAGGTTCAGAATTGGTTATTCACGTGCTGCCAGACTGATTGATGAGATGGAACTTCGCGGCATTGTCGGGCCATATGAAGGCAGCAAACCACGAACAGTTCTGGTGGCTAAGTCAGAAGAAGCGTAAGAAAAACGCGGATAGGAAAAAAGCTGGGTGAGCACATCCAGCTTTTATAGAGAAATCGCTTTCACAGATAATGAATGTAACTAGAAACTTAGTCAGTTTGTCTTTCCAGCTTTTTTCGACAAAATGTTGAAACGCTATTTATTTATCATTAAAAAAGTGTTATAGTATTTTCGATTAGTAGGAATGCTATACATCAGAGGTCTGATGTCTTTGAGCAATAAGGGTTGGAGGAACGCCTCATGTCGATCAAATCAGATAACCGGCACCTGTATTTACAAGTAATCGATCACTTGAAGCAGGATATTCAAGAAGGGGTTTATAAAGAAAGAGAAAAGCTCCCGTCAGAGTTTGATCTTGCCAAACAGTTAGGCGTAAGCAGAGCCACACTAAGGGAGGCCTTGCGGATTCTTGAAGAAGAAAATGTCATTATTCGCCGGCATGGTGTAGGGACCTTCGTGAACGCCAAACCATTGTTTTCTTCAGGAATCGAACAGCTTAACAGTGTGACCGCTATGATTGAACAAGCCGGGATGAAGCCAGGAACCATCTTTTTGAACTCTACGACGACGGGTCCAACTGAAGAAGATATTCGTCGTTTTTCCTGTTCCATTGATGATGAAATTACTTTGATTGAACGAGTTAGGACCGCAAATGGGGAGCCAGTAGTCTATTGTCTGGACAAAATTCCTGGAACAATTCTGTCTGGAGACTTTTCGTATGGGGACGAATCATTGCTCCATCTCCTTGAAGTCAAATCAAACAGGAAAGTTACCTATGCAGTCGCACAAATCGAGCCGATAGGCTATCATGAAAAGATTTCACCGTTCCTGGAATGTGAACCCGAAACGGCTCTGCTCGTATTAAAGCAGATGCATTTCGATGAAAATGACGAGCCGATTCTTTACTCAGTAAATTACTTTAAAGCCGATAAGTTCAGTTTTCACGTCCTTAGAAAAAGAGTTTAACTTTTTACTGACTTATGAAAACGCTATCGGTTCAGGTTTTCAGAACATTCCTGCTAAATCCTACAAACAATTCTCTAGGGGGTACAGACCTTGAAAAAGCGAAAATTTGGTTTAGCGATGTCTTTGCTATTGGCAGCAGGCACTATGTTAGCTGGCTGTGGCAGCGATAGCAATGGAAGTAGCAGCGACAGTAGCAAGAAATCAGATTTAAAAGTTGGTATGGTTACAGATGCTGGTACAATTGATGACAAATCTTTTAACCAGGGCACATGGGAAGGCATCCTCAAGGCGGAAGATGAATTTGGCGTCGATTCTAAGTACCTTAAGCCTGCAGGAACAACGGAAGCTGAATATTTAAAAGAAATGGGCAATCTTTACGACGCAGGCTATAAGTTCATTGTTACTCCTGGATTTAAGTTCGAAACGGCTGTATTCCAAGCGCAAGATAAATACAAAGATGCTAAGTTCGTCATTCTTGACGGAAATCCACATAATGGAGACTTCAATCCTGTTGTAAAGGAAAACACGGTTGCTGTATTCTTTGCAGAGCACGAATCCGGCTTCCTTGCTGGTGTAGCAGCTGCTCTTGAACTAAAAGAAGGGGAAGCCGGCTTCATCGGCGGGATGGAAATTCCTGCTGTACAGAAGTTCAACTGGGGCTTCCAGCAAGGCCTTAAATATGCGAACGAAAATCTTGGTACAAATGTAGCAATCAAAAAAGAAAACGTTATTTATCAAGGTTCATTTGATAATGCAGCTGCTGGTGGACAAATTGCCGCTCAATACTACGATCGTGGTGTTGATGTAATCTTTACAGCTGCAGGTGGCGTTGGAGTCGGTGCTATTAAAGAAGCGAAGGACCGCGCTAGCGCTGGCGAAAAAATTTGGATTGTTGGCGTAGACGTTGACCAGTATGAAGATGGTAAATATGAAGGTGACAAGTCCGTTATCCTTACTTCTGCAATGAAGAAGCTTGACCAGGTTTCTTATGACATGGTGAAAGCTGAACTGGATGGCAAATTCCCTGGCGGACAAACTCTCACTTTTGATGCCAAAAACGATGGCATCGGTCTTCCTGACAAAAACCCTAACCTAAGCGATGAAACGGTTAGCAAGGTGAAGGAAGTCTACGAAAAGATCAAGTCTGGAGAGATTAAAGTTTCTGGGGAACAAGGAGATTTGTTTAAGTAAAATAGGTGAAAGAGACGGTTCTTTCCGTCTCTTTTGTCTATTGAAATCCAAACGGTAAATTTTTGAAAGATCTTCCTGGAAATTTAATTCGGTATAGGGGGCTCCCTATTTTTTAAAAAGGTATAGAGTCTATTACAAAGGTGAGTGCTACTATGAGTTATGTTGTAGAAATGTTAAATATCCGGAAAGAATTCCCGGGTATCGTAGCCAACGATAATATCACCCTAACATTAAAAAAAGGGGAAATCCATGCGCTGTTGGGAGAAAATGGTGCAGGCAAATCAACCTTGATGGGCGTTTTATTCGGAATGTATCAGCCTGAACAAGGCGTCGTAAAAGTTCATGGAAAAGAAGTGCACATCACAAATCCCAATGTGGCCAACCGTTTAGGGATTGGGATGGTACACCAGCATTTTAAACTGGTAGACAATTTTACCGTCACAGAAAATATTATCCTGGGCAGCGAACCGCTTAAAGGCATGGTACTCGATATCGACAAAGCAGCAAAAAGAATTGAAGAATTATCAAAGTATTACGGATTAAATGTAGATCCTCATGCAAAAATTGAAGAAATTTCCGTAGGGATGCAGCAAAGAGTAGAAATTTTAAAGATGCTTTACCGAAATGCAGACGTCTTAATATTGGATGAACCAACCGCTGTTCTTACACCAGTAGAAATTGAAGAATTGATGAAGATCATGCGCAATCTAATTAACGAAGGAAAGTCAATTATCATTATCACTCATAAATTGAAAGAAATTAAAGCAGTGGCTGATCGCTGTACGGTCATACGCCGTGGTAAGGGGATCGGTACGGTCAATGTGGCTGAAGCGAGTGAAGCTAGCCTTGCAGAAATGATGGTAGGCCGGCATGTTTCATTCAAAGTGGATAAGAAAGAAAGTACTCCTTTAGAGGTAGTACTTAAAATAGATTCTCTATCTGTGAAAAACAATAGAAAAGTTATGGGCTTGAAAGATTTCTCACTTGAAGTTCGTGCTGGTGAAATTGTAGGGATTGCTGGAGTGGAAGGCAATGGCCAAACAGAACTGATTGAAGCAATTACAGGATTACGAAAAGCAGAATCAGGCTCTATCCAGATTGATGGCAACGAAATCAGCAGCCTGCCGGTCCGTGAACGGCTTGAAAAAGGAATGAGTCACATTCCAGAAGACCGCCACAAACGAGGTCTTGTTCTTGATTACACTTTACAAGAAAATATGGTCTTGCAAATTTATAACAAAAAGCCCTTTTCGAAAAATGGGATCCTGAACAAAAAAGCGATGAAAACATATACACAGAATATTTTGACGAATTTCGATGTGCGTTCTGGGGAGGGTGCAGTCTCCATTGCGAGAACACTATCAGGTGGCAATCAGCAAAAGGCGATCATCGGTAGAGAACTGGAATTGGATCCGAAACTGCTCATTTGTGTCCAACCTACTCGCGGGCTCGACGTAGGGTCGATTGAATATATCCATAAAAGAATCGTGGAACACCGTGATAAAGGAAATGCTGTACTGCTTGTATCTCTTGAACTAGATGAAATTCTGCAGCTATCTGATCGCATCGCGATAGTGAATAATGGTGAATTAGTCGGCGTAGTGAATGCTGCAGAAACGAACGAAAATGAAGTTGGTCTAATGATGGCAGGCGTGGCGAAGGAGAAAAGCTTATGAGACATACCATCGTATCGATTATATCCATTCTATTAGGATTGGTCGCTGGAGGAATTCTGATGCTATTCATCGGAAGCAATCCGATTGAAGGTTATTCCTATCTCCTTCAAGGGGCACTAAAAAACCTGGAACGTATTGGGAATACGTTCGCTACGGCAACTCCGCTTATTTTTACCGGATTGTCCGTTGCTTTTGCGTTCCGAACCGGTTTGTTCAATATTGGGGCGTCCGGCCAAATGTTAATTGGCGGGTTAATGGCTTCTGCAGTTGGCCTTACGTATGATTTTTCAAGACCAGTCCTGCTTGCATTGATGATTTTGGTTGGAATGCTTGGCGGAGCGCTATGGGCTTTCGTTCCAGGGTTGTTGAAGGCAAAGTTTAATGTTCATGAGGTTGTTTCGACGATCATGATGAACTGGATTGCCTATTGGACGGTCTATTATGTCATTCCTGGATATTTTAAGGGAGAATTTCTTGAAACGGAATCCAAAAAGCTTTCCGAATCAGCTACCTTGCGTACGCCTTGGCTGACAGATATGTTTCAGGGTTCCTACATTAACCTCGGCTTATTCTTGGGCGTTATCGCGGTAATCATTGTAGCCTTCATTATTGATAAAACGACCTTAGGGTATGAGTTAAAAGCAGTCGGGTTCAACCGATTTGCTGCCGAATATGCAGGTATGAAGGTGAATCGCAATATCATTTTATCGATGCTGATTTCTGGGGGCCTTGCTGGCCTCGGAGGAGTAGTGCTATACACAGGGAATGCTTCCAGTATCCAGATCGGAATTCTGCCAGCTCAAGGCTATGATGGAATTGCGGTAGCGCTGCTTGGAGCCAATAATCCAATTGGCGTGTTCTTCGCTGCTGTTTTATTTGGAATCCTTTATTCCGGGACAGGATTTATGAATGCGATGACGGAAATTCCACCTGAACGGGCTAATACGATTATTGCGATCATTATCTATTTTGCAGCGACAAGTGTACTGATTGAGCGCTCGCTGAACAAGTTGAAAAAGAAAAGCTCTAATCGAAAAGAAAAAAGTGGTCCTGTAGTCGAGAAGGGAGATTCCTAAGATGTGGCATATTATCGAACAAATATTTCCTTACGCGATTGTCTTTACCATTCCACTTCTCATTACAGCATTGGGTGGTCTTTTTAGTGAGCGCAGCGGAATTGTGAACATTGCCCTTGAAGGCTTAATGATTATTGGTGCCTTCTCAGGAGCCTTATCCATCCATTATCTTAGCGGAGTATTCGAAAACAATACGCTCGTGCTTTGGCTAGGATTATTGGCTGCCGTAATAGCAGGCATTCTTTTTTCGGTATTGCATGCATTTGCTAGCATCAACTTAAACGCAGATCAAATCATAAGTGGTACGGCAATTAATTTAATTGCAACCGCGCTGACCATATTCCTTGCAAGAAATATGACAGGAAGCGGGAATATTCGTATTACCAGTGGATTCACGCCATCCAATGTGCCTTTTTTGTCAGATATTCCAATTATTGGGGATCTTTTCTTTACAAAAACGTATCCTACCACTTGGTTTGTTTTGGCAATTCTTTTCATCAGTTCGTTTATCCTTTACAAAACAAGATTTGGCCTTCGTTTGAGATCCTGCGGAGAATTTCCACAAGCTGCAGAGGCAGCAGGAATAAACGTACGAAGAGTGCGCTATAGCGGAGTGCTCATCTCTGGTGCCTTTGCCGGTCTAGGTGGCGCTTTGATCATTGTAACTTATGCTGGTGAGTTTACAGGTACGGTATCCGGTCTTGGGTTCCTTGCCTTGGCATCCTTGATTTTCGGTCAGTGGAAGCCGCTTGGCGTATTGGCAGCCACCTTTTTCTTTGGTTTTGCTAGTACAATTGCGAACGTATCACAGGTAATACCAGAACTGGCTGTCATCCCGCCTATTCTCTTAAAGATTTTTCCTTATGTAGTTACGCTGATTGCACTTGTCATCTTCTCTAAATCATCACAGGCTCCAAAGGCCGTGGGTGAAACGTTTGACAGCGGGAAACGATAAGCTTTTCTTAAAGAATAAGAAGTATAAAATTCACTTTGAGAATTGTCTAGCTCCAGCGCCTAGCCCCTCGAGTCGCTTGTCCAGTGTCGCCTCCTAGAAACTCCGAAACTTCAACTCCACCGGCTGAAGCAAAAAGCGCTTCTTCCGTTGGAGTTTCCAGTTTCTGCGTTTCTGGACAGTCGGCTATACTTTTCGGTTTCGGTCCTGCCAATGAAGTCAAAGAACGACTTCACTGTCAGGACCTCCGAGGCACAGGATGTGCTAGACCCGGCCGCCACAGGACGTGGCGTTCTAGGCGGGAAGCGCTTGTCGGGGCTGACCAAGGCGCTTGCGCTTTTCTTATCAAAAGAGGTTCCTATATAAAAGGTGCCTCTTTTCTTTGCATTTGTCTATGTATGAAAATGATTGGCTGGAATTAACTGAAGGATGTTAAATTTAGAATTTTTCAAACAGTTACTGTAGAATAGAAACAATAACGGATAGGTATATTGAAAGTAGGTTAAAAGGAATATTAAATAGGAGCATCTAAAACGTATACATATAGTAAAGATGTTTTGCACGATTTCAAACAGTGAAAAATGGATAAGGAGTTTAACACGTTCCCATTAAAGGAGGATTTACATGGCTGTCATTTTAGAAACAATCAAGAATTTAAAGGGTTATAAGCTTCACATTGTAAAAACGGCAAAGTTCAAGACGAGCACTATTGTCTGGAAGATGAAAACGCCTTTGACAAGTGAAAACGTAACAAAACGTGCGTTGCTTCCATATGTGCTGCAAAGCAGTTCAAAGGCATATGAATCAACAACAAAGCTGCGCTCCTATTTAGATGAACTTTATGGTGCGAATCTTAATGTTGATGTATCAAAAAAAGGAGAGTTCCAGATCATAAGCTTCTCGCTCGAAATTGCTAATGAAAAATTCCTGAGTGATCCAGCACCGTTGCTGAAAAAGGGAATGGAACTAATCGCTGCTATCCTCGTAAAGCCTTTGACAGAAAATGGAGCTTTTGATAAAGCGACAGTGGAGAAAGAGAAACGCACGCTAAAACAGCGGATTCAGGCGGTTTATGATGATAAAATGCGTTACTCCAATTACAGGCTTGTTCAAGAAATGTGTAAAGGGGAGCCGTATGCATTACATGTGAATGGAGAAATAGACGATATCCCGCAGATTAACCCGGAAAATTTGTATGAGTACTACAAACAGGCTTTTGCTGAGGATGAAATGGATTTGTACATTATTGGCGATGTGAATGAAGAAGAAGTCCAATCCATAGCGGACCATCTGCTCCAATTCGAGGATCGTGTCCCCGTGCAGCTGAAAACAGCTCAAACCGTCAGCAGAGAAGAACAGATCGTAAAAGATCAAGAGGATGTCAAACAAGGCAAGTTGAATATCGGTTACAGAACAAATGTGCTTTATGGCGACCAAGACTATTATGCTCTCCAGGTATTTAACGGCATTTTTGGCGGCTTTTCACATTCTAAATTATTTATAAATGTCCGCGAAAAAAACAGTCTTGCCTACTATGTAGCCAGCCGACTTGAAAGCCACAAAGGTTTAATGATGGTTATGTCCGGGATTGAATTCGAAAATTTTGAGCTGGCCGTTCAAATCATCCGTGAACAGATGGAAGCAATGACAGCAGGCGATTTTACCGAGAAGGAAGTGGAACAGACGAAAGCAGTGATCGAAAATCAAATGCTTGAAACATTGGATACGTCCAGAGGCATAGTAGAGGTACTATATCATAATGTAGTATCAGGTCAAAATGTCAGCCTCGATGACTGGCTTCAGGGCATGAGTACAACCACAAAAGAAGAAATCGTTGATGTTGCTAAGAAGATTCAGCTTGACACGGTTTACTTTTTAACTGGATTGGAGGCGGACAAATAATGGAGATGATTATTTTTGAACAGCTTCAGGAAGAAATGTATTATGAAAAGCTCGATAATGGGCTTGATGTGTATATCCTTCCAAAAAAAGGTTTTAACAAAACATATGCTACCTTTACAACAAAATACGGTTCCATTGACAATCACTTTCTTCCTCCAGGAAAAGAGGAATACGTTAAGGTTCCAGATGGAATTGCTCACTTCCTAGAACACAAGTTATTTGAAAAGGAAGATGGGGATGTATTTCAGCAGTTCAGCAAGCAAGGTGCATCTGCGAACGCATTTACTTCCTTTACACGAACTGCTTATTTGTTCTCCAGTACATCCAATGTCGAGAAAAACCTTGAAACGCTGATTGACTTCGTTCAAGAGCCTTATTTTACCGAAAAAACAGTGGAAAAGGAAAAGGGGATCATTGGCCAGGAAATCACGATGTATGATGATAATCCCGATTGGAGACTGTATTTTGGACTAATCCAGAATATGTATAAAAACCACCCTGTCAGCATTGATATTGCCGGTACCATTGAATCGATCTCCCATATAACGAAAGATATGCTGTATGAATGCTATGAAACTTTTTACCATCCAAGCAATATGCTGTTGTTTGTGGTTGGTCCTGTCAATCCTGATGAAATCATGGGCATGATCAAAGATAACCAGAGCAAGAAAGACTATAAGAACAAGCCGGAAATCCAACGAAAATTCGATGCCGAACCGGCTGGAGTCGCCGAAAAAAAACAAGTTCTTAAAATGAATGTGCAAACCTCAAAATGCCTAGTGGGACTCAAAGCAGCCAACCCGACGGAATCAGGCACCATCATGCTGAAGAATGAACTATCAGTGAACGTACTGCTTGATATTCTATTTGGAAAAAGTTCGGATCACTACACTGAATTGTATAGTTCGGGTCTGATTGACGACACGTTTTCCTACGATTATTCACAGGAACTGGGCTTTGGATTCGCGATGGTTGGCGGAGATACTAATGAGCCAGATCTGCTTGCAAGCAGGCTTAAAGCGATGCTGATGGAGGCAAAATTAGCTCAAAGTTGGACTTCTGATAGCCTTGAAAGGACAAAAAGGAAAAAAATCGGAGCGTTCCTGCGAGCGGTGAATTCTCCGGAATATATCGCAAATCAATTCACACGCTACGCGTTCAATGATATGGATTTGTTTGAAGTGGTTCCAATGTTGGAAAGCCTGACGATCGATGACTTAACTAAGGCAGCAGAAAGACTTATATCAGAAGATCGCTTCACAGTGTGCCAGGTTGTGCCAAAAGGGAAGTAATGGACAAATGAGGTGTATGCTTACAATATTGGAGAGGAAAAAGATATGAAACGATTTGTACTTGTAACTGGGGCAAGTGGAGCGATTGGCAAAGCGATCTCCATCAAGCTGGCATCGTCAGGTTATTCACTCTACCTGCATTACGATCGGAATCAAAAAGAGATGGATGCCCTGCTCCGTGAGATTGACTCATTTGGCGGGGAATATATCCCAATCAAAGCCAATTTTGTCTCTAAGACAGGATACCTCGAATTAGTGGACCAGATTTTTTCAATTGATGCAATCGTCCATAATGCTGGGAATGCCTTATATGGACTTCTAGAGGACTTGGAAGAGGAGGAAGCAGAAGCCTTGATTCGACTCCATGTGACGACACCTCTTCTTCTGACAAAGAAGCTGGTGCCAAAATTACGGCAAAAGCAAAATGGGAATATTGTGATTGTCTCATCCATATGGGGCCAGACAGGAGCATCATATGAGGTGGCCTATTCAACGGTAAAGGGCGCACAGCTAGCATTTGCAAAAGCATTGAGCAAAGAACTGGCACCTTCAAAGATTAGAGTAAATGCAGTTGCTCCCGGAGCAATCCAAACGCCACTGATGGAGAAATTTAGCGAAGAAGAGCTGGATGCAATTGCTACTGAAATTCCCTCAGGCCGTCTTGGAACACCTGAGGAAGTGGCAAACGGAGTGGAATTTCTTTTATCCGAGAAATCTTCCTACATTACCGGGCAGGTTTTGGCCATCAATGGAGGCTGGCTGACATGAATGATTTGTGACAAATTTTTAAAACAAGTTTCTTGATGAATATTTCTCTACAAACGAATGCAAAATAACCTTGTACTATTTTAGACAAGGAGGTTGTCAAATATGTCTGTATTGGAAAATTGGAATCAGTGGAAAGATTTCCTGGGGGACCGACTTAATCAGGCGCAGGATCAAGGAATGAATAAAGAAGCAATGGGTGATCTTGCCTATCAAATCGGCGACTATCTTGCCAAGAACGTCGACCCAAAGAACGAACAGGAAAGAGTTCTTACCGATCTTTGGTCAGTGGCAAGTCCAGACGAACAGCATGCGATCGCGACTATGATGGTAAAGCTTGTTCAAAACAACGGTAGCAAATAAGTAAGTTTTGGAAGAGGGGACCTTACATCCTCTCTTTTTTTATAACATGCTTTATTTTTGGCTGGTTTTTCCTTTCATCTTCGTCAAAAATCATATATTATAGTAGCTAGATATTATGTCAAAATGTGTCGTAATGGCAAGCAAAGGAGGACAAGGATGGAGAAGAAAGAATGGTACTTAGAATATGAAATAATGATAAACCGTCCAGGACTGCTTGGTGATATTTCCTCTTTGCTTGGAATGCTGTCTATCAACATTGTTACGATCAATGGAGTAGACGAGGGCAGGCGAGGTCTTTTGATCCTCGCAAAAGATGATGATCAAATTGAGCGACTAGAGTCTATTTTACATACTATGGAGACAATAAGGGTAATTAAAATTAGAGAGCCGAAATTGCGTGACCGCATGGCAGTTAGGCATGGAAGGTATATACAACGCGATGCTGACGATAAAAAAACTTTCCGGTTTGTGAGGGATGAACTTGGACTGCTTGTTGATTTTATGGCAGAATTATTTAAGATGGAAGGCCATAAACTGATTGGTATCCGGGGAATGCCTCGTGTCGGCAAGACAGAATCTGTTGTTGCTTCAAGTGTTTGTGCTAATAAAAGATGGCTGTTTGTTTCCTCGACGTTATTGAAGCAGACCATTCGCAATCAGTTGATTGAAGATGAGTACAATGCTAATAACTTATTCATCATAGATGGCATTGTTTCAACTAGAAGAGCCAATGAAAAGCATTGGCAGCTCGTCAGGGAAATCATGCGACTGCCTGCAGTCAAGGTAGTGGAACATCCTGATATTTTTGTCCAGAACACGGAATACACATTGGATGATTTTGATTATATTATCGAATTAAGAAATAATCCTGAAGAGGAGATCGTATATGATATGGTCCAGAAGAATCACATGTTTACTGATTCTGATTTTGGAGGATTTGATTTTTAACAGTATTGGAAGGTGTTATCGTGTCTGAGTTAGGAAATATTTTAAAAGAAGCCCGTGAAGCAAAAGGCCTCAGTCTGGACGAGCTGCAATCGATTACGAAAATTCAAAAACGGTATTTGATGGGCATTGAAGATGGCAACTATTCAATCATGCCAGGAAAATTCTATGTCCGGGCGTTCATCAAACAATATGCCGAAGCTGTTGGCCTTGATCCGGATCAGCTTTTTGAACAGTATAAATCCGAAATCCCTACTACCTATAATGAAGAATTGCCGGAACAGCTTTCCCGAGTTCAATCTAGGAAAAGTTTGTCACCAGAAACCTCTAAGATTTTGAATGTTCTTCCAAAAATATTGATTGTCATTTTCATTATTGGCGCAGTTGCTCTCGTCTGGTATTTGATTGTCAAAAATGCAGGCGATGATTCCGGCCAGACCGCTAATACCAATAAAAGCCAGCCAATCGTGGAAGAACCTGCAGGAAGCACAAATGATCCCGCTGCAAATAACACAAGTGAATCTGATGCCCCTGCCCAAGAAAAACCTGCTGACGAAAAACCAAAGCCTGAACCTCCTGCACAGGAGCTTACCGTTGCCTCAAACAATGGAAGCAATACAGTGTATGAACTGAAGAATGCCGATCGATTTGTCATCAAAATTGTTTCGCTTGGACAAACATGGGTTGGACTCTCTAATGGTTCAGGAAAATCGATCTTTGCAGAAACGCTTGTTAAAGGCAAGAATGAAAACCGGACAGAAGATTTAACTGCTGAAACAGAGGCCGTCATTAATATCGGGCGTGCAACGGAAACGGAGATTTACGTAAACGACCAGAAGCTGGAGTACGCCGTTTCCCCGCAAGATGATATGACCCAGCTGATTACGATCAAGTTTGTAAAGTAGTTGAACATAATAAATTGCAGCCCGTATAAAGTCTGCTGCAACAAGAATGCCCGTATGGACGTTTGTTTATACGGGTTATACTTTGAAAGTTATAATGATGTTGTCAGCCTGTGTAATTGACATTTGGAGGAATAGGATATGAACTTGCCCAATAAAATTACGGTTTCACGCATTTTATTGATTCCGTTATTCTTGATTGTGATGATTGTGCCATTTTCCTGGGGGGAGATTACCCTGCTTGGAACGACAATGCCGGTCACTCATTTGGCAGGAGCGTTGATTTATATTTTCGCTTCTGTCACAGACTGGGTTGATGGCTATCTGGCACGAAAACATAATCTCGTTACAAATCTCGGGAAATTTCTTGACCCGCTGGCGGACAAGCTACTTGTCTCTTCAGCGCTAATTGTGCTCGTTGAACTTGGTTATGCTCCGGCTTGGATTGTCGTTGTTATCATCAGCAGAGAATTTGCCGTGACAGGGCTTCGACTATTGCTTGCAGGAGGAGGCGAGGTTGTTGCTGCCAAGATGCCCGGAAAAATCAAAATGTGGGCTCAAACAGTCGCAATTTCCGCTTTGTTGCTGCATAATATCATTTTTGAAGCTTTTTCGATCCCATTTGCTGACATCGCCTTATGGGTGGCAATGTTCTTTACAATCTGGTCTGGATGGGAGTACTTCGCAAAGAACAAACAAATATTCAGCAATTCTAAATAAAGGATTTTCCAGGAGGATGGCACATGAATGCAGAAATCATAGCAGTTGGTTCTGAACTACTTCTCGGGCAAATCGTCAATACAAACGCCCGGTTCCTGTCAAAGCAGCTTGCAGACCTGGGAGTCAATGTATTCTATCACACCGTTGTCGGAGATAATTCAGATAGGCTCAAAAGTGCAATCGCGATCGCCCAGCAACGTGCAGAATTGATAATTTTCACGGGCGGACTGGGACCAACTAAAGATGATCTTACGAAAGACACCATTGCCGGGCAACTCGGTAAAAAGCTGGTACTTGACGAAGAAGCGATGAGATCCATTGAATGGTATTACGAAAAAACGAACAGGGTTATGACCGAGAATAACAGGAGACAGGCGCTCGTAATCGAAGGTTCCCTCATCCTTAAAAACGAAAATGGCATGGCTCCCGGAATGTTCCTTACAACTGCAGACCACAAGTATATGCTACTGCCAGGTCCGCCTTCAGAAATGGAGCCGATGTTCCTAAAATATGGCCAGGCAGCTATTGCCGGGGTAAATGGGAACCAGTCAAGAATTGAATCAAGAGTCCTGCGCTTCTTTGGTATCGGTGAGGCAGCACTTGAGGCGAAGATAGAGGATTTGATTGATCAGCAAAGCAATCCGACCATTGCTCCGCTGGCAGGCGATGGAGAAGTCACCTTGAGATTGACAGCAAGATCAGATGCTAATAGCAACGCGGAGGCAATGATCGATAAAATGGAAGCCGAAATCATCGCAAGAGTTGGCGAGTTTTTTTATGGCTACAATGAAACCTCGTTAATTTTGGAGTTATCCAAACTATTGAAAAGCAGAGATATGACAATTTCAGCAGCGGAAAGCCTGACGGGTGGGATGTTTCAGCAGGAATTGACTTCTGTCTCTGGTGCAAGCAACCTATTCCAGGCCGGCATTGTCTGCTATTCCAATGAGGCCAAAATCGAACTCGTTAATGTGAGACCTGAAATAATAGAAAAACATGGCGCTGTCAGCAAGGAATGTGCAGAAGAGCTGGCAGTCAATATTTCCTCCATTGCCAAATCGGATATTGGCATTAGTTTCACCGGTGTAGCAGGTCCCGACAGTCTCGAGGGCCACCAGGCTGGGACTGTTTTCATTGGAGTGCATATAAAAGGTCAGCCAGTGCATGTGGAGCATCTGAGGATGAGCGGATCTCGAACAGCAATCAGGAGCAGATCAGTAAAGTACGGATGTCAGCTGATTATTAATAGATTAACAGAAACACGGAAGTGACAATGCTTCCGTGTTTTTTCTTAATAATAAATAGGCAGATTTATTGTTGAAAGTGAATTTTAATGGGGAAATGGCAGCTTAATTTTACATAAAAGTGCATCAGAAATTTAGTTTTAATAAGTTTTTTCATCTCAAAAAAACGAATAAACGTTCGATTTTTTGATGGACAAACTATCAGGGAAAAGGTATAGTTATAATAGATTTTAAATAAAAGATTTGCGGGCAAGCAGCATGCTGTTTGTGTTGATATAAAAGGAGGAAGATTGAGTGAGTGATCGTCAAGCTGCGTTAGATATGGCATTAAAACAAATCGAAAAACAATTTGGAAAAGGCTCGATTATGAAGTTGGGAGAGAAGACAGACATTAAGATTTCTACTTCTCCAAGTGGTTCCCTTGCATTGGATGTAGCGCTAGGAATAGGCGGGTATCCTCGAGGACGTGTTATTGAAATCTACGGACCTGAAAGTTCAGGTAAGACAACTGTTGCGCTTCATGCAATTGCAGAAGTTCAGGCTAATGGAGGCCAAGCAGCGTTTATTGATGCCGAGCACGCGCTCGATCCTGTATATGCACAGAAACTCGGTGTTAACATTGATGAACTTCTTTTGTCACAGCCGGACACAGGAGAGCAGGCTTTGGAAATTGCGGAAGCACTTGTACGAAGCGGAGCAGTTGATATTATTGTTATTGACTCCGTTGCAGCTCTTGTTCCTAAGGCTGAAATCGAGGGTGAGATGGGAGATTCCCATGTAGGGCTTCAGGCTCGTCTCATGTCCCAAGCATTGCGCAAACTTTCAGGTGCGATCAACAAATCAAAAACGATCGCAATCTTCATTAACCAGATTCGTGAAAAAGTCGGCGTTATGTTCGGTAACCCTGAAATTACACCTGGCGGACGTGCGTTGAAGTTTTATTCAAGTGTTCGTCTTGAAGTACGCCGTGCTGAAACATTGAAGCAGGGCAATGATATGGTCGGCAATAAAACGAAGATCAAAGTGGTCAAGAATAAGGTTGCACCTCCGTTCCGTACAGCGGAAGTGGATATTATGTACGGTGAAGGTATTTCCAAAGAAGGTGAAATCATTGATATGGGATCAGACCTTGATATTGTTGATAAGAGCGGTTCCTGGTATTCCTACAATGGGGAACGCCTTGGACAAGGTAGGGAAAACGCAAAGATTTTCCTAAAAGAAAATCCGTCCATTCGGCTTGAAATCCAGAAGAAGATCCGTGATCACTACAGTCTTGATGGAGAAATCGTAGTTACTGAAGTGGACGAAGATCAGGAAGAACTTAAATTGGATTAATCAGATTCGATCGACCAGCAAAGGTCTCCTTCATGAAGGAGACCTTTTTCGATATATAAAACAGAGGTTTAAAAGAAGGATTGATTGATCATGAATTAAAATCGTTAGTATCCTTACCGGACAAACCCTTGACAATAAAATTAGGCAGCTTTACAATTAAAAATGTATATTTTACATTTTCATGGTATTAAAAACGTTTAAAAGCAATAGAGCTGTATATTGATGCTTATAACAATGTACATGCCGATACTTTAAAAAACGTATCACAAGTTCATAGCAAGAGGAGGTGAAAATGATGGATCTACTTATTTCAATCATCTCCATTTTGCTTGGTCTAATCGTCGGTGCAGTTGTTGGCTATTTTTATCGTAAATCCGTTGCGGAAGCAAAAATTGCAGGTGCCAAAAACGCCGCAGAACAAATTGTTGAAGATGCGAAGCGTGAAGCAGAGGCAATGAAGAAGGAAGCCTTGCTAGAGGCTAAGGATGAAAATCACCGACTGCGTACGGAAGCAGAACGTGAGATTCGTGAACGAAGAAATGAACTGCAAAAACAAGAAAATCGTTTATTGCAAAAAGAGGAGAATCTTGATCGTAAGGATGAGTCGTTGAACAAACGCGAGATTCTTTTAGAGAAAAAAGATGACGCTCTTACCAAAAGACAACAGCATATTGAAGAGATGGAAAGCAAAGTGGACGAGATGGTACAAAAACAGCAGGCTGAACTGGAACGCATCTCGAGCTTAACACGTGATGAGGCTAAATCCATCATTTTGGAGCGGACTGAGCAAGAACTTGCTCACGACATTGCAATAATGATTAAGGAAAGCGAAAACAGGGCAAAAGAAGAATCCGATAAGAAAGCGAAAGAGGTACTTTCCATTGCCATCCAAAGATGCGCTGCAGACCATGTCGCTGAAACGACTGTGTCAGTTGTAAATCTTCCGAATGATGAAATGAAGGGACGCATTATCGGACGTGAGGGACGGAATATCCGCACCCTGGAAACGTTGACGGGAATAGACCTTATAATTGATGATACTCCGGAAGCGGTAATTTTATCCGGATTTGATCCAATTAGACGTGAAACAGCCCGATTAGCTCTTGAAAAGCTTGTTCAGGATGGACGTATTCATCCGGCACGAATCGAAGAAATGGTAGAGAAGGCACGCCGAGAAGTGGATGAACATATTCGTGAGGTTGGGGAACAGACAACCTTCGAAGTGGGAGTTCACGGGCTGCATCCGGACCTGATCAAGATTCTTGGCCGCTTGAAGTACCGTACAAGCTACGGACAGAATGTTCTTAAACATTCAATCGAAGTAGCCCAGTTGTCCGGATTGCTTGCTGCAGAGCTTGGTGAAGACGAAACATTGGCTCGCCGTGCAGGACTCCTGCATGATATCGGAAAGGCGATTGACCATGAAGTAGAAGGCAGCCACGTTGAGATCGGCGTAGAGCTGGCGACGAAATACAAGGAACATCCTGTTGTTATCAACAGTATTGCTTCCCACCATGGTGATACGGAGCCAACTTCGATCATCGCAGTTTTAGTTGCTGCTGCCGATGCATTATCCGCTGCAAGGCCTGGTGCCCGCAGCGAAGCACTGGAAAACTATATCCGCCGTCTTGAAAGACTCGAAGAAATCTCTGAATCCTATGAAGGAGTCGAGAAATCCTTCGCGATTCAGGCGGGAAGAGAAATCAGGATCATGGTTAGACCTGATCAAATTGATGACTTGCAGGCACACCGCCTTGCTCGTGATATCCGCAAAAAAATTGAGGAAGAGCTTGATTATCCTGGGCATATCAAGGTTACAGTCATCCGTGAAACACGTGCAGTTGAATACGCAAAATAAAGCGGTGCTTAGGCGCCGCTTTTTGTATTAGAGCTACTTTGCTGGTTTTCATCAAATGACGATGCTATGATACAATTTTTACATAAATAACTTGAAGGCAGGAATGAAAACCAATGAGAATTTTATTTGTAGGAGATGTTGTAGGCTCTCCTGGCAGGGATATGGTTACAGAATACCTACCAAAGCTAAAGGGAAAGTTTCGTCCGACTGTTACGATCATTAATGGGGAGAATGCAGCGAGCGGAAAAGGGATAACCGAGAAGATTTACCGGCAGTTTCTTGAGCAGGGAGCACAGGCAGTTACATTAGGAAACCATGCATGGGATAACCGCGATATTTTTGAGTTTATTGATGCAGCTAAATATTTGATAAGACCCGCTAATTTTCCGAAAGAGGTACCCGGAAAAGGGATTGTATATTTAAAGATTAATCAGGAAGAACTGGCAATAATCAATTTACAGGGACGGACATTTTTAACGCCAATTGATTGCCCTTTTAAAAAAGCAGATGAACTGATTGAAGAAGCGAAAAAGCGCACCTCGTTCATTTTTGTCGATTTTCATGCAGAGGCGACTAGCGAAAAGCAGGCAATGGGCTGGTATCTTGATGGCAAAGTTTCCGCTGTTGTCGGTACGCATACTCATGTCCAGACTTCTGATGAGCGGATTTTACCATCTGGGACTGCGTTTTTGACCGATGTAGGCATGACCGGACCATATGATGGGATATTAGGGGTAGAAAAAGACGCGGTTCTCCGAAGGTTTCTCACAAGCTTGCCGACCCGTTTTGAAGTTGTCAAGGACGGAAGGAGCCAGCTATCAGCAGTATTGATCGATTTAGATAAAAAGACCGGTAAAGCAGTAAAGATTCAGAAAATCCTTATTAATGAAGACCATCCTTTTTATGAATAGAACATCAGATTTACCATCTTTAGAATGGAGACTAACGTATGCTACTTTGTCTGCAGTCTTTATTATGCTGTAATTTGGTTTTTTGGCGATGGATTAAGGGATTCCCTGTCTTATGAAGACACCATTCCACCCGAAAGATGCCCTTATGTAGAGGAACGGGTGCACATAAGGGTACCATTCCACCCGAAAGATACCCTTATGAAGAGGAAAGGGTACGCATAAGGCACCATCTTCCGCCGGAGAGATATCATTGCTTTTTTTTACTGAAGGTCATATGTGGGATTTCTCCTGAATATAGTAGCAGTGGAACAGACTAAACTGGATGTCCACACGGGCATTTGGTACGGGATAAATAAGGAGGAGCCAGGAATGGATATCTTAAAAGTTTCAGCAAAATCTAATCCTAATTCTGTAGCTGGTGCGCTTGCTGGAGTACTGCGCGAGAGAGGGAACGCAGAGATTCAGGCAATTGGGGCGGGTGCATTAAATCAAGCCGTGAAGGCAGTAGCGATCGCAAGAGGGTTCGTAGCTCCTAGCGGCGTTGATTTAATTTGCATCCCGGCATTTACTGATATTCTGATTGATGGCGAAGAGCGGACAGCCATAAAATTAATTGTTGAACCACGATAAAAGAAACCCATATGAAATTGCTATATTCCCTGTTTGCATGTGCAAGCAGGTTTCTTTATTTCTCTTGTGAAATTGCTAGAGGGGGGATTTTAGTGAAAATCTATGATGCTCATTGTGATGTTCTCTATAAACTATTAATGAATCCGACACTTGATTACATTCAAGCAGCGGAATTACAGGTCAACTTGGAAAAGTTAAAAGCTTCCGGAACGAAAGTCCAATTGTTTGCCATTTACGTGCCTGAATCGGTACATCCTGATTTGAAATTCATGGCAGCACTTAGGATGGTGGATTTGTTTTACGAAAAAGTTTTATTGCCGAGTCCGCAAATGAAGCTGATAACGAATAGAAAACAGATTAGGGAACTTGCTGAAAATGAAATAGGTGCTGTCCTAACGCTAGAAGGGTGCGATGCCATAGGACAGGACTTATTGAAATTGCGGACGCTTTTACGGCTTGGAGTCCGGTCAGTAGGGCTGACGTGGAACTTTGGTAATTATTGCGCTGACGGGGCGTTAGAAGAAAGGGGAGCAGGACTGACAAAATTCGGGCGCCAGGTTGTTCAGCTTCTGAATGAAACGGAAACGATCTGTGATGTCTCCCATCTATCGGAGAGGGGGTTCTGGGATGTGCTGGAAGTATCAGACCGCGTGTTTGCGTCTCATTCCAACTGCTATTCGAAATACCAGCATCCGAGGAATTTAAGGGACGATCAAATCGAAGCGCTGATCAGCTTGGATTCTGTTATGGGTCTCACCTTTGTTCCAAAATTTTTGTCAGGTAAAAAAGAATCAGCGTCGATCGATGATATCATCCGCCATTTGGAGCATGTCTGTACTCTCGGAGGAGAAAATCATGTTGGCTTCGGTTCAGACTTTGATGGGCTAGAGTTTACGGTGATGAAGCTTTCTGGAAATGATCAATATGAAAATCTTTGGAACGAGTTGCAAAAATATTATTCTGATATACAAGTTAAGAAATTCTTTTTTGATAATATGGCATCAAGACTTCCATTGCAAAATGGCTAAAATCAATAGACGCAATCGAATTTTAAATAGGAAAAAAGGTGCTGGAAAAACAAAGAACTTTAAATATTTTAACAAATAAAAAAATATTCATATTTTCGTCAATAATTATTCTGAAAGGGTTGCTTTTTTTTTCACATAGGTCTAGAATTGAAAGCGTTTAGTACGATACATTTTACTAGATTTGACAGGGGATTGAAGAAATAACCATTCTAGTGAATATGTTGGATACGTGCTACACTTAAAAACAAAGCGTTTTTACATATCTAAAGGGGTGTAAGAGATGATCAATCAACTTTCATGGAAAGTTGGCGGACAGCAGGGAGAAGGAATTGAATCTACCGGGGAAATTTTCTCTATTGCATTGAACCGTCTAGGCTACTACTTGTATGGCTACCGTCACTTTTCGTCACGTATTAAGGGTGGCCACACAAACAACAAGATCCGGGTAAGCACTAAAGAGGTTCGATCTATTTCTGACGATTTAGATATTCTAGTAGCTTTTGATCAGGAAACGGTTGATGTTAACTACAAGGAATTGCATGAGAAAGGCGTCATTTTAGCTGATGCGAAGTTTGACCCTAAGAAGCCAGAAGATACTCAAGCTGCATTGTATGCGGTTCCATTTACAGAAATGGCTTCTGAACTAGGGACATCTCTTATGAAAAACATGGTTGCAATTGGTGCGACTAGTGCCATCCTAGACTTGGATATCCAGGTTTTCGAGGAAGTTGTTCAGGAAATTTTTGGACGAAAAGGACAACAAGTAGTTGATAAAAACATGGAAGCCATTAAGGCTGGCTACGAATATACAAAGGAAAAATTGGCTGGAGCAGAGCCGATGCATCTTGAGAAGGCTGATGGTCAGAAGCGTCTATTTATGATTGGCAATGATGCAATTGCCATGGGAGCACTTGCAGGAGGCTGCAGATTCATGGCTGCCTACCCGATCACACCTGCTTCAGAAATTATGGAATATTTGATCAAGAAACTGCCTGCTCTTGGCGGAACTGTCATTCAGACTGAAGATGAAATCGCTGCTGCTACAATGGCAATCGGCGCCAACTATGGCGGTGTCCGTGCGATTACAGCTTCTGCGGGACCTGGCCTTTCACTGAAAATGGAAGCAATCGGCTTGGCCGGAATCACGGAAACGCCAATCGTTATTGTCGATACCCAGCGTGGCGGTCCATCAACAGGGCTTCCTACCAAACAGGAACAATCTGATCTTATGGCAATGATCTACGGAACGCATGGTGAAATTCCTAAGATTGTCATGGCTCCAAGTACGGTCCAGGAAGCATTTTATGATGCAGCAGAAGCATTCAACCTTGCTGAAGAGTATCAGTGCCCAGTGATCGTTTTGACTGACCTACAGCTTTCACTTGGAAAGCAAACAGTCGAGCCGCTTAACTTTGATAAAGTGGAGATTCGCCGAGGCAAGCTGAAGGCAGATGATCTTCCTGAGATTGAAAACAAAGGGTACTTCAAACGTTATGAAGTAACAGAAGATGGCGTTTCACCACGTGTTATTCCAGGAATGAAAAACGGCATCCACCACGTAACAGGTGTCGAGCATGATGAAACAGGAAAACCTTCAGAATCTGCAGCGAACCGCATTGCCCAAATGGATAAGCGTTTCCGCAAAATTAGCCATCTGAAGTTTGATACGCCAATCCATAAAAATGCTCCACATGAGGAAGCTGATCTTTTGATCGTAGGTTTCAACTCTACACGAGGCGCAATCGAAGAGGCAATGGGAAGACTGGAGAAGGACGGATTGAAAGTAAACCACGCCCATGTTCGTCTGATCCACCCATTTCCGGCTGAGGAAATGATGCAGCTTGTAAAATCTGCGAAGAAAGTGGCAGTGATTGAAAACAATGCGACAGGACAGCTGGCAAACATCATGAAGATGAATGTCGGAGGACATGAGAAGATTCACAAGATTCTCAAGTACGACGGAAACCCATTCTTGCCGCAGGAAGTCCACACAAAATGCAAGGAGTTGTTCTAGGATGGCGACTTTTAAAGAATTTCGTAACAATGTAAAACCAAATTGGTGCCCAGGCTGTGGCGACTTCTCTGTACAGGCTGCCATGCAGCGTGCAGCAGCTAATGTTGGCCTGGAGCCAGAAAATCTGGCTGTAATCTCAGGTATCGGCTGTTCTGGCCGTATCTCTGGATATATTAATTCCTACGGCTTCCACGGAATCCATGGCCGTTCTCTTCCAATCGCACAAGGAGTGAAGATGGCAAACCGTGATTTAACGGTTATTGCTTCCGGCGGTGACGGGGACGGATTCGCCATTGGAATGGGGCATACCATCCATGCAATCCGCCGTAACATAAACATTACTTATATCGTCATGGATAACCAAATTTACGGTCTGACGAAGGGGCAAACGTCCCCGCGTTCAGCTGCTGGTTTCAAAACAAAGTCAACTCCAGCAGGTTCAATTGAACAAGCCATTTCTCCAATGGAAATGGCATTGACAGCTGGCGCTACTTTTGTGGCGCAAAGCTTCTCAACTGATCTGAAAGACTTGACTGCCCTAATTGAAGCAGGTATTAAGCACGAAGGTTTTTCATTAATCAACGTTTTCAGTCCGTGCGTAACTTATAACAAGGTTAACACCTACGATTGGTTTAAAGAAAACCTGACAAAACTTAGCGATATCGAAGGATATGATCCATCAAATCGTGAAGCAGCAATGCAGACGTTGATGAAACATAACGGATTGGTTACAGGCTTAATCTATCAAAACACAGAGCGCAAATCATATCAGGAACTGGTAAACGGTTATTCAAAAACACCGCTTTCTAAAGCAGACCTTAAGCTTGATCAAGCTCATTTTGATAAGCTAGTTGCTGAATTTATGTAATAAATCTGTACTTTTTACATAAAACCCCAATCATCTAATGATTGGGGTTTTATTGTACAAAGTTGTATTTAAACAATAAGGATCACTACGAAAATGAGAGCAATTTTTTCATAAAGCCAGTATCAGCAATACTACTATTGTTTTCATTGATTCAAGAGTTTATACTAGTATAATGTGTATATTTCATATTTTCAGGGCGAAATATTCCCTTTTTTCAACGAATGCAGTTTAGGAATTTTTCGCTTAATGCACGTTTTTTTATGAAAGGAGATTGGTCGTCATGAACGAAAATCAACGCTTGGAAGGTCAACAAGTAGCAACAAATAATTCTTCGGACAAAAAATCCAGTAAGGATTATAGCAAGTACTTTGAAACAGTATATACTGCTCCTTCTTTGAAGGATGCCAAAAAGCGCGGAAAAGAAGAGGTTACGTATCATAAGGATTTCGATATTCCTGAAGAGTTCTTAAAAATGGGAAATGGCCGAAAATTTTATATTCGTACGTATGGCTGTCAGATGAATGAACATGATACGGAAGTGATGGCGGGTATTTTCCTTGGTTTGGGCTATGAACCTACTGATAGTGTCGAGGAAGCGAATGTCATTCTCCTGAATACATGTGCGATTCGGGAAAACGCTGAAAACAAGGTATTTGGTGAACTAGGTCATTTGAAGCATCTGAAACGAGAAAATCCAGATTTGCTCTTGGGTGTTTGTGGTTGCATGTCACAGGAAGAATCAGTCGTCAACAAAATTCTGAAAACCTATCACCAGGTGGATATGATTTTTGGTACGCATAATATTCATCGCCTTCCAAATATTCTAAAGGAAGCATACATGTCTAAAGAAATAGTCGTCGAAGTTTGGTCAAAGGAAGGAGATGTAATTGAAAACCTTCCTAAAGTCCGCAGAGGGAATATTAAAGCATGGGTTAATATTATGTATGGCTGCGATAAATTCTGTACGTACTGCATCGTTCCTTATACACGGGGCAAAGAACGAAGCCGCCGTCCTGAAGATATCATCCAGGAAGTCCGCTTGCTTGCATCACAGGGCTATCAGGAAATTACCCTGCTAGGCCAGAACGTAAACGCATATGGAAAAGACTTCACTGATTTAAAATATGGTTTAGGAGACTTGATGGAGGAAATCCGTAAAATCGATATCCCAAGGATCCGATTCACTACGAGCCATCCACGTGATTTTGATGATCACTTGATTGAAGTCTTGGCAAAAGGCGGAAACTTGATGGACCATATCCATCTTCCGGTCCAATCCGGTTCTTCTGAGGTATTGAAAATCATGGCGCGGAAGTATACTCGTGAACAATATCTAGAACTTGTACACAAGATCAAGGCGGAGATTCCAGATGTTACTTTGACAACAGACATCATCGTCGGATATCCGAATGAAACAGATGAACAATTCGAGGAAACATTGTCGTTAGTCCGTGAGGTAGGCTATGAATCTGCGTACACCTTCATTTATTCTCCAAGAGAAGGAACTCCGGCGGCAAAAATGCAGGATAATATTCCTATGGAAGTGAAGAAGGAACGTCTTCAGCGTTTGAATGCACTTGTGAATGAACAGTCGGCTCAGTCGATGAAGAAGTATCAGGATCAAATTGTCGAAGTATTGGTTGAAGGCGAAAGCAAAAACAATCCTGATGTACTTGCAGGATATACAAGCAAGATGAAGCTTGTCAACTTTGTCGGGCCAAAGTCTGCAATCGGAAAAATCGTCAAGGTAAAGATCACCGATGCAAAAACTTGGTCTTTAAACGGGGAAATGGCAGAAGAAAACGAACCAGTTGAGGTGAAGTAAGTTGGTCAAGTACAATAAAGATGACATTATTTTGCGTTCCAGAGAAATCGCACGGATGATTGCAGAAACAGAAGAAGTAGACTTTTTCAAGCGAGCAGAAGCGCAAATTCATGAAAATGAAAAAGTAAGAACGCTTATTTCTTCGATAAAAGGTCTCCAAAAACAAGCGGTGAACTTTCAGCATTACGGGAAAACGGAAGCGTTGAAGAAGACGGAAGAAAAAATCGCCGCTCTAGAAGCAGAGCTTGACGCAATTCCGGTTGTACAGGAATTCAAGCAATCCCAAATTGATGTGAATGATCTGCTGCAAATGGTTGCGACAACTATTTCCAATACCGTGACAGACGAAATCGTCGTATCAACAGGAGGAGATCTCCTCAGCGGTGAAACTGGTGCAGCACGGAAGAACGGAAAGAGCTGCCATACCCATGATCATTAAGCATTGAGTTAAAACAAGGCACCTGTTTCCTTCAGGTGTCTTTTTTATTCCAATCAATTGTTTCAACTTCTACATCAGTTTCTCCCTAAATACATATGAAATCTCCCCTCGCTTGCTATCAATCGGGAACATTCATCTCCTGTGGGCATACAATGAACTATGCCTAAGTTTTTCACAGCGGTTCTAATTTTATCGCACACTAGTCTAATATCACGCATAGGATGAATTGAAAAAGATTGAGGAGGTTTCGCTCGCATGGGAGATTACAGAGAGATTATCACGAAAGCAGTTGTAGCGAAAGGACGTAAATTTACACAGTCCAATCATACGATCACCCCAGCGCATAATCCAAGCAGCATTCTTGGCGCTTGGGTCATAAACCATAAGTACAAGGCGAAAAAAGTAGGGAAAGTGGTGGAGGTAAACGGGTCATACGAGGCAAACATCTGGTACTCCTGTGATGATAACACAAAAACAGAAGTAGTCACCGAGAAAGTAACTTATTGTGATGTCATCAAGTTAAAGTACCGCGATCCGGATTGCATGGATGACCATGACGTACTCGTTGAAGTTCTTCAGCAGCCTAACTGCATCGAAGCCGTCATTTCTCCAAATGGCAATAAAATCATTGTTCACGTCGAACGGGAATTCCTAGTCGAAGTTATCGGTGAAACAAAGGTTTGTGTCGTTACTCACCCAGACGGATGCGACAGTGACGAAGACGAGTGGGGACACGGAATCGATGATGAAGAATTTGAAGACTTGAACCCAGACTTCCTGCTTGGTGAGGAAGAATAACAACGAACTAGGAAGCTTCTACTTCCTAGTTTTTTTTTTAAAAAAGTCGTTTACGCTTTCGATCCATCTGGAAGCCGCTTCTTTTCTCGAATAGGTGCTTACAGAAAGAAATTCGGTTTATCACCAGAGCTACAAATCGGACATAATTCTTCTGCCCCTTTCCAGGAAGGGAAGTTAGTGTGACATTTTTTACAATTAGCTTGGACGAGCGAAAAACTTTCTTCCTCACTTATGTGAACATTATCAGTGATTTGCACCGCTTTTTCTCTGCAAATATCGCTGCAAAGTCGGCATCCACAGCAGTTATGGTCTGTTAGCTTGAGTGAGTCTTCAGCAATGCGGAATACATCAGAAGGACAAATCATAAAACAGGCTTTGCATAATGTACAATCTTCATGATTCAACTTTATCTTAAAAAATGACCAACCTTTAAATAGGTTTGAAGTTTTGAAACTGTGTTCATTGAACCGCCATTTAATTGGCGTCAAAGATGTAAGAACGGTATTTTTGCTATTGGAACCAATTCTGGCAAAAAAAGCACGCCTTGATATCATTTGCGGATGTTCGCTCTCTGCTTCCACATGTTCTACAAAGGATAGTTGCTCAAGCTCCATTTTCGCAAGTATGTTATTTACCCGGCTCACTACCTCGCTAAGTTCTTCGTTAACAGAAGATTCATGGATAGATCGTATTCCTTTTTTATGATAATAAAGGAGCTCTGCGACTGTGGGTAATACATAGCCATTCTCCAGCAATACATAATTCCGGATGATTCTCCTGGATGGAGATTTGCCTTTGATCGCCTGTACCGGACAAACCGTGGTACAAACACCACAGATTGTGCACAGGTGGTTGCTAATAGTTATTTCTCCATTAACAACTCTTATTGCTTCAGTTGGACATTTGTCTATGCAGGTTGTACAGGAACTCATAGGACTGATTTTTCTTGTACACGAGTAAGAAATTTCCAATTCATAACTTAAGCTCTCAATCCAATTGCCAATTAGCGACATGGAAGGTCACCCCAATATTCATTTTAAGTATCATTCCTTTCGCTGCGCTCAAGGCACAATACTACTTCCTTATTATTTTACGATGAAAGTCTGTTAAAAAAGGCGTGTTCGTCAGAAATTCATCTAGATGTAAAGGAATGTTCACAAAACAACTAACATGAATTTGAAAAAAAAAGCAGAAAATATCGGGTTTAACACAGGAAATGATGGGCCGATCAGTGAAAAACCCTATGACTGATTAGGTGAAATCCTTCACATAGTAAGTGGTCATTCTCCACATAATGTTTATTGTTTCACAAACTTTGTTGCCATATAGTGAAGATGTAATCGAAAGGTGGTGTAATCAGATGATAGCGTCAATGGAAAAAAGAGCAGGATCGGCGATGATTTTCACTATTATTGCAGACTTATTTAAGCCGCCTACTATGGAGACATGGCAAGAAATCGAGGATAACCAGCTACTGAATAAGCTGGAGAGAATGGCCAGGGATTTATATGGTATCGAATTCCCATTAGACGGAATCTTACCTGAAGACTTTGAGCATTTTTGCGAATTACATAAAAAGGTGATTGGGTCTGTAGCAGAGAAAGCAGTTCTCCCGGTAGAGTCGCTGTATAAACCGTGGACACAGGATGAAACTTGTACTCTTCCATTCGCCCGAGAAAAAGGCTATCTGCAAGGGGATCCTACCATGCATATTGCCTTCCTTTTAAATGAGCTGCAAATAGAAATTCCTAGACAGTACAATGGTATCCCCGATCATTTGTCTATTTTGCTTGAGCTGGCAGCGTATTTCCTAGAGCATGCTCCAGAAAAATTCAGTAGGGAGTTCATGGAGGACCACCTGGACTGGCTACCTGATTTTAAAACAAAGCTGAAGGAAAAATCGGCCCATCCTTTCTATGAAGGGATTACTGATTTTTTAATAAAAGTAATAGAAGCACAGAAAAATGATTGATGGAAAAGGTCAATGAAGGTGGTGGTGCTTTCTGTGCGAGCAATGATGCAATTGCCAGAGGGAGAGGCCAGTTTGAATTTGTACGAGGCTGTCTGCCTAACGGAAGGCGGGGACGGGTCAAGAGAAAAAGGAGGGCTAGTATCATGCTAGAAACAAAACTATCAAGGCGAGGATTCATTAAAGCTTCTGCCGCAACAGCTGTCCTGGCATCAGCGGGGACGGTTGGTTTTAATGAGTGGTCGAAAGAATATGTGAAAGCAAGTGCTAACACGAAAATTAAAGAGATTCCTAGTACTTGCAATGCATGCTCAAGCAAATGCGGAATGGTTGGACATGTAAAGAATGGACGATTATGGAAGCTTACCGGGCATCCAGATCATCCTTATTCCAAAGGAAAACTTTGTGCCAGAGGCCATGGATATGCAACAGTTGTATATTCTCAAGACAGGCTGACCCAGCCATTGAAACGATTAGGAGAGAATAAATTCGAGCCGATCACCTGGGAGCAGGCCTATAAAGAGATTGCTGGAAAATTGACACAGATCATCAAAGAGCATGGTCCCCAGGCAGTTGCGTTAACAGAAGATCCAAGAGCTTCAGGGAAATTCTATTCGCCAAGATTCATTAATGCGCTTGGCTCAGCCAATTATTATACACATCATGTAGTTTGTTCCAACTCAAGAGATGCAGGTTTTCTTCATACGGTTGGTGTAACTGCAACAAGTGCTGACATCAGCAATGCAAAATACATCATGTTCATTGGCAGGAGCTATGGAGATGGGATTCGTCCGAGTTCGGTCCAGTCTTTGGCAGCCGCCCGGGACAATGGGGCAAAGATAGTCATCGTGGATCCTCGATTGAATAATACGGCTAATCTCGCAACAGAATGGCTGGCAATTCGTCCAGGAACCGACCTTGCCCTCGTGCTGGCAATGTCACATGTTTTAATCAAGGAAAATCTCCACGATCTGAATTTTATTAAAACATACACCGTTGGTTTTGAAGCATATGCCAAAGAATTAGCAAAATATACTCCGCAATGGGCAGAGGGCATCACGGGAATTCCGGCTGCTGATATTAGCCGTATCGCAATTGATATGGGCAAAGCAAAACCAAAAGCCCTGATTGAACAATCCTGGAGAGGTGCATTTGGCTGCAACTATGAAAATAGCACAGAAACCGGCCGTGCGGTGGCCATGTTCAATGCGTTACTAGGAAATTACCAGCAAAAAGGCGGAAGTATCTTTGGAGTTAAACCGCATTTAGGAAAACTGGATGAGCAAAAATACCCTAATCCAAAGGAACCAGAGGCACCAAAAGCAGGCAAAAAGGAATTCCCTCTTGCCTACGAGGGTAGTGGTGTTGCCACGATCGTCGCGAAAGAAGCACTGGAAGGAAAAATGAAGGCGGCTATTTACTACCATTCCAATGCTGCCCTTGGTTATGGGAATCCTAAAGTGATGAAAGAAGCATTTTCAAAACTGGACCTTGTTGTCGCGATAGATGTGCAAATGTCTGAAACAGCTCAATTAGCTGATTATGTTCTGCCAGAGGTAACTTATATTGAACGGGATGAAGTTATCGAGAGTCTTTCAGGTAAGGTGCCTGGAATTGCCTTAAGACAGCAAATGGTTGAAAAGGTTCACCCTGACACAAAGCCAATTCATGAGATTTACACAGAGTTAGCAAAAGCATGCGGTGTTGGTCAATACTTTAATTTTTCTCTAGATGAATTGAACGAAGCAAAGCTTGCACCGACTGGTATAACCTATAAACAGCTTAAAGAAAAAGGCACCATTATGTTTCCTGCGGAGGAAATTACAATAGGTGAAATGCCAAAAGTAAAGACCCCATCCGGAAAAATTGAGTTTTACAGTGAAACGTATAAAAAAGCGGGTTATAATCCAATTGTCGAATGGATTGAGCCTAAAGTGAGTCCTGCGAATGATTCATTCCGGCTAATCACGGGAAAACAGGCGATTCACAGCCACACTCAAACTGCGAATTTGCCAATTTTAATGCAAATTACAAAAGATTATGATTTAGAAAGAATCTGGATCAATCCTGTTCGTGCTAAAGAACTAGGAATAAAGGATGGCGACCTTGTTGAAGTGAAATCTAGTGAGGCTACCAGCAAAATCCGCGTTAAAGTAACAGAACGAATCCATCCTGAGGCAATTTTTGTTCCGAGCCACTACGGAATCACATCTAAGGATTTAAGGACTGGTTACGGTGTGGGCTTTAGCTACATGGAGCATGTACCGTTCGATTTTGAGAAATGGAGCGGAGCAGGAAATATTCATGAAGTCATCGTTAAGGTTAGGAAGGTGAATAGCTGATGGCACGCTATGGAATGATGATAGACACTAGAAAATGTGTCGGCTGTTATGCATGCCGGGTAAGCTGCCAGATGCAGAATGAACTCCCGGTGGAAGAGTCGTTTATTAAATTTTATGAAAAAGAAACGGGTATTTTCCCTAACGTCAAAAATGAGATTATCCCAGTGCAGTGCCAGCATTGTGAGGATGCACCATGTGTAAGTGTGTGCCCGACAAAGGCTACCTACACGACTGCAGAAGGCATCGTCCTTGTTGATTCTGAGAAATGCATAGGCTGTAAATATTGTATGGTAGCGTGCGATTACGGAGCAAGAACACAGAATCACGAAACCGGAGTAGTAGAAAAATGCCGATTCTGTTCTGAGCTTGTGGCGGAAGGGAAACAGCCGGCATGCGTAACGACATGCATCAGCAATGCCAGGATTTTCGGTGACCTTGATGATGCGAACAGTGAGGTATCAAGGGCTATTGTCCGATTGAATGCTCAGCCTTTAAGACCGGATTTAGGAAAGGCAAAAATTTATTACGTGAGGTGAATATAAATGGTTTGGGGAACGATTATCGCAGCTTATTTATTCCTAGCTGGTCTCAGCGCCGGCGCGTTTTTAACTTCTTCCTATTCAGCGAGGAGATATCCAAATTCTGCTGCCGTCCGAATTGTTGGCAGACTCATTAGTCCAATCTTGATGGGAATTGGCCTTTTGCTTCTCATTTTAGATGCCGAGGCTGGTCTAAAGAATCCATTACGCTTCCTTTATTTGTTTACAAATTTCAAATCAGTTATGACGATCGGTACGTATTTCATTAGTTTTTTCATGATGGCTGCCGCTTATATTGCCTTAATGGAGCTGTTGAAAAAAGAGATAAACAAAGTCATCGAATATGTAGGCATCGTTTTTGCTGTAGCAACTGCCATTTACACAGGATTTCTGATTGGTGTAATCGGTGCCGTTCCGCTATGGAATACAGCTATCTTACCAATCTTGTTCGTCGTTTCTGCACTTTCAACAGGAATTGCTGGCACAATGCTCGGGGCAGCTTTGGTTGATAAGAAGGTCATCCATCAAGTATTGTCCATTAAAAAAATTCACTTAACATTGCTTGTTACGGAAGTCTTCCTGCTTTTCACCATGTTTTTGGTCACTTCTTCCACCAATGAATCGGCCGCCCAATCTGTATCTAAGCTGTTGACTGGCGAATACAGTGCAATCTTCTGGGTTGGCTTGGTGATCATCGGACTTCTGGTGCCAATCATTATCGAAGGACTAGAGTTGTTTTCATATAAAAAACTGAGTAATAGCCGCGCTGGACAAGAAGTTGCAGCAGGAGGTACAAGCGGAATTACATCCACCCTCCTAACTGAAAGCGCCGTTCTTGCCGGCGGATTTATCCTGCGTTATCTTTTGCTCGCCGCTGCAGTGCCTATCATCTTTTTATAAAAGATGTTTCTTGAAGTAATATTAAAAGAAAAACGAATCAACGTGAAGTCGTGGGAGAAGACTTCACGTTTTTTTGCGTAATGTCACTCAATGTTAATAAACAAACCACGTTACTCTTAAAATCGGAGGTTACAATGGAGTTGTATAGAGATCGCGGTGGTGAGGGATTGCAATGTTAATGCAAACAGAATATTTGGCAGAAATTGTCGATGATCTGCCTGAAGGCATGATTATCATGGATGAAGAGCGGATAATTCATTACCTTAATAAAAAGGCCAGCAAAATGACTGGCTGGAAGCTAGGAGAGAAGGTGCCATACTGCTCTTATTGCCAGGGAAGAGCAGTGAACGAGGATGAGAATCGCTGTATTCTTACTGCGGATAACCCCATTCCATCTTTTAACTCCCACCTAGCTGTGTATGAAGGCCTTGAAGAGTTTGAAATGTCCTTGAAAAAACGGAAGAATTATTATGTTCTCCGGATACAGAAGCCTGTGCATAATGAAAACAGCGAACGTGCCCGGTTCCATGAGCTACTAGTCCGCGAGACGCTGCTAGCCCAGGAAGCGGAACGGAAGAGGATTGCTAGGGAATTACATGACCATATTGGACAAAGTGTGTATAGTATTTTCCTTGGTCTGGAGGTTATAAAACAGGGGATTTTCGATCACAAATACCAGCAACATCTATTCAATATGATGAACGTTATTGAGAAAACACTTGAAAATATTAAACAGCTGACCAAAAGCCTTCGTCCAGAAATGATCCATGATATTGGCCTCGAAAAATCGCTTCGTCAGGCAGTAAGGGACTGGAGAAAACTGTATCAGATCGAAATCTTCCTTGAAATGGAGCTGGATAACGAACAGAAGTTTGACCCGGAAAAGGAGCTTCATTTATTCAGAGTCATACAAGAAAGTATTTCTAATTCGGTTCGCCACGGACAAGCATCCTATATCTCCATTCATTTAAAAACCTATTATCAATATGTCTTCTTTGATTTTTACGATAACGGAAACGGATTTAAACTAGAAGCAGGGAAAAAGAAAGGCCTAGGTTTAAAGCATATGTATGAGCGTTGCAAAATGCTTGATGGAGATATCAAATGGCTTAGCAAAGAGGGAGGACCAACCAGAATCGAAGGGTTTGTATCTTTGATCAAAACGGAGGGAGAGAGGGAAAGTGAATGTAATGATCATCGACGACCATGAGATTGTCAGGGATGGATTAAGCATGCTGCTTCAACAATCTTTTTGTATTGACGGAAGGATCTGTGCCTGTGATGGGTATGAGGCTGTAAAAGCTGCCGAAAATTTTCCAGCAGATCTCGTCCTCTTAGATCTTTCAATGCCTGGTGGATTGGATGGGATGTCAACCCTGGAAAGACTAAGGAAATTGCTTCCAGAGGCTAAAATTGTCATCTTCTCAATGCACGATGATATCGGCTACCAGAAACAAGCATATGAGGCAGGAGCGGACGGCTTTTTAATTAAACAGTTGAAGCGGGATCATCTTATCCAATCCCTTGACCAGATCTTGGCAAACCAGAAGGTATTCGATACGCATATTTGGGAAAACGGTTCACAAGGTGTTGGTTTCAATTTGGTCGATCTTCCGATTACCAAACGTGAAAAAGAAGTTTTTGTCCTGACAGTTAAAGGATATTCACAAAAAGATATTGCAGAAAGACTGGACATATCAGTAAAAACAGTCGAAAACCACCGGCAGAAAATTGGCGAGAAGCTCGGTACCCACAAGCGTTATGAATGGGTAGAAACCGCCAGGAAATACAATATATTCTATTCTTAGTAACAGGGCCGATAAGTGTCCTGTTTTTTTCTGAGGTTTGATATTTAGACAGGTTAGAGGTTAGGAGGGACAAAGTTGTCAAAAAAGCGACGTTATTTTGACAGGTTTGGAAGTGAGAGGGGAAAAGTTGTCAAGAAACCCCTATCACACGGATCCTTGCCGGATTTATGGGCTGGTCATTCTTTTTAAGTGGATTCTATCGAAAATTATTTTGTGTCGAGTTATAATAGATATTTAGAGTAGGAGTCGAAACTGTTTCCTTGAAACCTGGAAAGAGTCGGTGCTACAACGACAAATGCAATATAATGCAGAATAAAAACGCAAAAAGAATGTTGGAGGATAATATGGCTACATATACCCCTATGATCAAGCAATACCTGCAAGTGAAGGCGGATTACCAAGATGCCTTTTTATTTTTCCGACTGGGAGATTTTTATGAAATGTTCTTTGAGGACGCGCTCAAGGCATCCCAGGAGCTAGAGATCACACTTACAAGCAGAGAGGGCGGCGGGGAGGAACGGATTCCGATGTGCGGGGTGCCGTACCATGCTGCTCCAAATTATATTGAGCAGCTGATAAATAGAGGCTATAAAGTGGCTATCTGTGAACAAACGGAAGACCCAAAGACAGCCAAAGGCGTCGTAAAGCGTGAAGTAGTCCAGTTGATCACACCTGGAACAGTGATGGAAGGGCATGGACTTCTGGAAAAAGAGAATAATTTTATTGCCACGGTAACTGTCTTTTCTAATAATCAATACGGTTTTGCCTGCAGCGATCTTTCAACAGGAGAAAGCAGGGCTACCTTAATTAAAGGAAGTATGGATGAGCTAATCAACGAACTATCGATTTCTGGCGCAAAAGAAGTTGTCATCGAAAGCACGCTATCGCCGGAAATCCAGCAAAAACTAAAGGAACGCTCCATTCTGGCCTTTTCCATTGAAGATAACAGCGACGTGAATGAGAATTTTTCAGCGTTATTTTCGGAACTGGATGAGGAGGCGCTGATCACAACCACTTCCAGATTGTTCCATTATCTTTACCGAACCCAAAAGCGAAGTCTTGACCATTTACAAAAAGTGACCGTTTATCAAGTGCAGCAATATATGAAGATTGATTATTTTTCCAAGCGGAATTTAGAACTAACGGAAACAATCCGTTCGACAGCGAAAAAAGGCACGCTTTTGTGGCTGCTGGATGAAACGATGACAGCGATGGGCGGAAGGATGCTGAAACAATGGATCAACCGGCCGCTGATTGACAAAACAGATATCGGCCGCCGACAGGAGCTAGTTCAATTATTCGTTGGCCAGTTTTTTGAACGCCAGGAGTTGCGGGAAAAATTAAAGGAAGTATACGATTTGGAACGATTGGCAGGCCGTGTTGCTTTTGGCAATCTGAATCCAAGAGACTTGATGCAACTGAAAAGATCATTGCTTCAGGTGCCTGTGCTGAAGGACATACTGGTGAATCTCGATCACAATGAAGCAAAAAGAATGGCAGAAAGGCTTGATCCCTGTGAGGAAGCTGCCGATTTGCTCGAGACGGCAATCGTCGACCATCCTCCTATCTCTGTAAAAGAAGGAAACATCATCCGAGACGGTTATGACCATCAGCTGGACCAGTATCGGGATGCCAGTCGGAATGGGAAGACATGGATTGCGATGCTGGAGCGCGAGGAGCGGGAAAAGACGGGCATTAAATCACTAAAAGTTGGTTATAATCGAGTGTTTGGCTACTATATTGAAGTGACCAGAGCGAATTTGCATTTGCTGCAGGAAGGGCGATATGAAAGAAAGCAGACTCTTTCCAATGCAGAGCGGTTCATTACTCCTGAGCTAAAGGAAAAGGAAGAATTGATCCTTGCTGCCGAGGAAAAAAGCATCGAGCTAGAGTACCAGCTATTTACCGGCATTCGCGAGACGATCAAAGAATATATTCCGAGATTGCAGGCCCTTGCCAAGGCGCTCAGTGAACTCGATGTCCTGCTAGGCTTTGCAGAGCTTAGTGAGCAAAGGCATTATGCCAGACCTGTATTTTCCCCTGACCGGAAAATACACTTGAAGGATGGACGCCATCCGGTGGTCGAAAAAGTGATGGATGCGCAAGAATACGTGCCTAATGACTGCTATATGGACAAGGATCGTGAAATCCTGTTGATTACAGGTCCGAATATGTCCGGGAAAAGCACCTATATGCGCCAGATTGCATTGACCGCCATTATGGCTCAAATTGGCTGCTTCGTTCCTGCTGATGAGGCCGAACTGCCGATTTTTGACCAAGTGTTCACTAGAATCGGGGCCGCAGACGATCTTGTTTCCGGTCAAAGTACGTTCATGGTCGAAATGCTCGAGGCGAGGAACGCGATCATGAATGCCTCCGGAGACAGCTTGATTTTATTCGATGAAATCGGCCGGGGAACTTCCACCTATGACGGCATGGCACTCGCTCAGGCAATGATTGAATACATCCATAATAAAATTGGTGCGAAAACATTGTTCTCAACGCATTATCATGAACTGACCACCTTGGAAAAGGATTTACGGAAATTGAAAAATGTTCATGTCAGCGCAGTGGAACAAAACGGCAAGGTCGTGTTCCTTCATAAAATCAGAGAAGGTGCAGCTGATAAGAGTTACGGTATCCATGTTGCCCAGCTGGCTGAATTGCCGCAGGAACTGATTGAACGCGCTGCGGAAATCCTGCAGATCCTCGAGCAGACGGACAATCAGAGTTCTGATGTCCACGATTTGAAAAATGGATTGAATACCATTCGACCATCTGCGGAAGAAAATCTTCAGGCAAGGGAAACAGCAGCGGCAGCACAATTGTCCTTTTTCGATGAAGAGCCTGGACAGCCAAAAAACAATAAAGCAAGCAAGAAGGAAAAGCAGATCCTCGAGCAATTAAGTGAACTGGAAATTCTCGATATGACCCCGTTACAGGCGATGAATATGCTCTATGACTTGCAAAAAAAGCTTCGTAAGTAATACTAAATATACCAGCTGGAGGGAAGAAAATTGGGGAAGATCATTCAGCTTGATGATGCACTATCGAATAAAATTGCTGCCGGTGAAGTGGTTGAACGGCCGGCTTCTGTTGTAAAGGAGCTGCTTGAGAACGCGATTGATGCCAACAGTTCGGTAATTGAAATTGATTTGGAGGAAGCAGGACTAGCGAAGATAAGGATTACAGATAATGGCGATGGCATCGAGGAAGAAGACGTTCTGATTGCTTTCCAAAGGCACGCTACAAGCAAAATCAAGAATGAAAATGACTTGTTCCGGATCAGAACTCTCGGGTTCAGGGGAGAAGCCTTGCCAAGTATCGCCTCTGTTTCCAGGCTCGAAATGAAGACATCTACCGGATTAGAAGGCAATAAAGTGTTGATTGAAGGCGGCAAAGTTGAAACGATTGAAAAGGCAGCCAGCCGAAAAGGAACGGATATCACGATCTCTGACCTATTTTTTAACACTCCTGCACGCCTTAAATATATGAAGACCGTCCATACTGAGCTTGGCAATATCACCGATGTTGTGAATCGCCTGGCACTTGCAAATCCGAGTATTTCATTCAGGCTTGTTCATAATGGACGTCAACTTTTGAAGACGACCGGAAATGGAGACGTTCGCCAGGTGCTAGCTGCTATTTACGGCATCAATATGGTCCAATCAATGATCCCGATTTCCGGAGAGTCATTAGATTATAAAATAACTGGCTATATTTCGATGCCTGAGATTACACGGGCATCAAGAAACTATATATCGACGATGATCAACGGACGGTTTATCAAGAACTATGCGCTGGTGAAGGCGATCCAAGAAGGGTACCATACCCTGCTCCCGATTGGCCGATATCCTGTTGTCCTGCTTACCATCGAAATGGACCCGTTGCTCATTGATGTGAACGTCCATCCTTCAAAAATGGAAGTGCGATTGAGCAAGGAACAGGAACTTAATCATCTTGTCACCAGTGTGATTAAGGATGCTTTTAAAACAAAAGAGCTGATCCCAGCAGGGGTTGCACAGAAACAGGAAAAGGCCAAATCAGAACAATTCTTCTTGGAACTGGACCACACGGAAGATGCTGACCACAAGCAGGATAACGGATCAACACCTGGGGTCAGCAAACCTTTCGTCGAGGAAAAAGCAGCAGAGCTGAGCGAGCGCTATAAAGCAGCAGGACAGCAGGAATTCACTAAAAATGAGCTGCCAGACTGGCAAAATGCCATAGTGGCCCAGGAGCCCTTCATGGAGCCGAAGTTCAAAGTGCAAGAGGAACAGCATAATGTTCCGATCAATAGCCAATTCGGTACAGAGGACGTTAAGGACGATTCTGAAATTCAAGCAGAGGAAAAAGCATTACGCGTTCCTCCTTTATACCCAATCGGGCAAATGCACGGAACGTATATTCTTGCCCAAAATGAACGTGGCTTATACATCATTGACCAACATGCTGCTCAGGAACGGATTAAATATGAATATTTCAGGGAAAAAGTAGGCCAGGTGACGACTGAGCTGCAGGACTTGCTGGTGCCGATCACCCTTGAGTATTCTGCCGATGAATGCCTGAAAATCAGCGAATATCAGCATGAGCTTGAGCGAGTTGGTGTCATTCTAGAGCCATTTGGCTACAATAGTTTCATTGTCCGCTCACACCCTCAGTGGCTCCCTAACGGCGAGGAAAAAGAGTTAATTGAAGACATGATTGAACAGCTTTTGCTAATGAAAAAGGTGGATATTAAAAAGCTGAGAGAGGAAGCGGCGATCATGATGAGCTGCAAGGCATCGATCAAAGCGAATCATTTCTTACGTATTGATGAAATTCAGGCTTTGCTGGATGAACTCCGCCGTGCGTCTGATCCATTCACTTGCCCACATGGCAGACCAATCATCGTTCATTATTCAACCTATGAAATGGAGAAAATGTTCAAAAGAGTGATGTAGTCTGAGAAAACAGTGTTCCTAAAAGAGGACACTGTTTTTTTAACTCTTTAAAAAGTATGTTTATTAGTGTAAAATTACACTAATAGAAATTTTTTTCAAGGAGATCATTCTTACTACTTGATTTTTATAGGATAATAGGAGAGGGGATTCTATGGTGGTCTTTTTGTTACTGATTTTAGTTATGCCAATAGTGATACTCGTTTTTATTGTAGCTTTTGCAGTGAAAAATAAGGAGCAGGGGGGAGAAAAAGTGGTTAGACATATTTACACTTACCTAGTTTTATTTGCGACATTGATGATGGTTATAGGCGGAGGGGTGTCCATTTTTATGGCGGCAGCAGACCTTGCAAGCCCGACAGGTTATTATCAAAGTTTTACAGACTATAAGCAAATGACGATAGCTGGTAAAATAGAAGGTTCAAAAACGGAAACAAGCGATGATGAACTGCGAAGGAATTACGAGATCTATGTAAAAGAGGAAAAATTACGTCAAAAAGACGGGGCGATCAATCAAATCATTAAGAGTCTTGGTTTTATTGTCATTCCACTTCCGGTTTTTCTTTACTTCAACAGACTGAGGAAGCATCAATCTGAGTGAAGAGAATTTTTCGGAATATGGGAAAGACCGCTATAATAGCGGTCTTTTCATCAAAAGGAGTTTACCTGACTGCCGGCTGAAGTTTATGGATATACTGCAAGGCTTTCCCTGTACCAATGGCAACAGATTCCAGTGGGTTTGGAGCGATATGCACTGGGACAACCATTTCGCTCCCAAGCCATTCCTGCATGCCGTTCAGCAGGGCGCCGCCACCAGAAAGGATTACGCCGCGATCAACTATATCGCCGCTCAGCTCTGCTGGGCAATCTTCCAAAGTCGCGCGGATTGCTTCCATGATATGTAGCAGAGCTTCCTTAATAGCATCTCTAATCTCATAGGAATGAAGAGTAATCGTTTTTGGAAGCCCAGTTACGAGGTCACGGCCGCGAATGTCCATTTCCAATTTCTCATGGTCTATAAGCGCGTAGCCAATTTCTATTTTGACTTTCTCCGCGGTTCTCTCACCGATCAGAACATTGTATTCCTTGCGGACATATTGAATGATATCCTCGTCCAGTCTGTCGCCGGCGATTCGAATGGAGTGGCAGGCGACTACGCCCCCATAAGAGATAATTGCCACTTCCGTCGTACCTCCGCCAATATCGACAACAACATTTGCGACGGGTTCATCGACAGGAAGTCCAGCCCCAATCGCTGCGGCTATGGGCTCCTCTATTAGATGGACTTTTTTTGCGCCCGCGTTTCTGACGGCATCCTGAATTGCGCGGCGCTCTACACTAGTTGCACCAGAAGGTGTGCAGACAACAACATCTGGTTTACGAAGGGAGAAACCGCCTTTTTTGGAGGCTTTTTTCATTATTTGTTTCAGCATTTCTGTCGTCATATCAAAATCGGCGATCACTCCGTCTTTCAATGGTCGGATGGCAACGATTTTACCAGGTGTCTTTCCGATCATTTCCTTTGCTTCTTTGCCAACCGCAAGAACCTGCTTCGTTTCTGTGTCAATTGCTACAACGGAAGGCTCGTTTAGGGCAATCCCCTTATTTTTACTATAAACTAGAATATTGGCAGTACCTAAGTCAATTCCGATTTCTGTTGTTGATAACATAGTTTGTTCACCCAGTTCCTTCATAATTATTAAACCATCATAAACTTCTATTAACCTATCATGATTTTGGGGGTGGGAAGGCTTTTGTTACCGAATCGTTATGGAACTGTAAAGGTTGAGGAAATTTTTCTCATTATAGGAAAGGAGAGAATAATACTTAGAAAGAAGGGTATAATGCATAAATGTTCAACTGCTTCTTATTTAATGGTAAACTAACTATAAGATGTCCTAATTTAAAATCGGACCCATCCGTAAAAAGGCAGTGTGAATTTTTTGAAAGAAAAACAGAAATTACTTGTACTAATTGGGCCAACTGCTGTTGGCAAAACAAAATTAAGCATGGAACTGGCGAAAAAATACGATGCAGAAATAATCAGCGGCGATTCCATGCAAATTTATAAAGGGATGGATATCGGCACGGCTAAAATCAGCCCCGAAGAGATGGAAGGCATCCCACATCATTTAATCGATGTGAAAGAAGCGGAGGAAAGTTTCTCAGCCGCTGAGTTTCAGGAGATTGTCAGAAGAAAAATAGTGGAAATCAGCGAACGTGGAAAGATGCCAATGGTTGTTGGTGGTACAGGCTTATATATTCAGTCTGCTATCTATGACTATCATTTTAGTGAGGCCCCTTCCGACCCAGCATTCCGACTGAGGCTAGAGAAAGAAGCAGAAGAAAAAGGCCCGAACTCTCTCCATAAGGAACTGAAAAGAATCGACCCGGAAAGTGCAGCCAGGATTCATCCCAATAATGTCCGCCGTGTGATCAGGGCGCTTGAAATGAATCATTGCACTGGAAAGACAGCAGGCGAGCTGCGGGCCAATCAGTTGCCAGAACTAGTGTATGATACGGCACTCATCGGACTAACGATGGAGAGAGAGTTGCTATACAGCCGGATTAACCTTCGTGTCGATCTTATGTTGAAACAGGGGCTCCTTGATGAGGTAAAGTATTTTTATGACAAAGGATTGCGAGACTGCCAATCGATCCAGGCAATTGGCTACAAAGAGCTCTACGAATACTTTGATGGGAAAGTTCTGTTGAGTGAAGCGATTGAAAATTTAAAACAAAACTCACGTCGCTATGCAAAAAGACAGCTTACCTGGTTTCGAAACAAGATGAATGTGGAATGGTTTGATATGACAGACTGTAATGATGCGGGAAAAAAAATCGCTGAAATTTCCCTCTTTATTGAAGGAAAGCTTAATATAAAAGCGAATACATAATAATAGAGATAAAAGAGGAGGATTCCACCCATGAAACAAGTGAACATTCAAGACCAGTATTTAAACCAGCTGCGCAAAGATAACATCAATGTGACCGTATTTTTATTAAACGGCTTTCAACTAAGGGGCCAAATAAAAGGATTTGATAATTTTACTGTTTTGTTTGAGTCAGAAGGGAAACAGCAGCTTGTGTATAAGCATGCTATTTCAACCTTTGCGCCGCAAAAAAATGTTCAAATTGATTTTGAAGCTCAGGCTTAATCTAATATTGAAAGAAGAAAACCCGCTGATTGCGGGTTTTTTCTTGTGGAGTTGCAATAGTCCTGTATGGGAGCGAAAAAGAAAATGAAAAGTTTATTTTAAAAATGAATTCCAAGGTTGTTGAATACATATAAATATAGGAGTTTTCTTTCTTGGGAAACCAACAAAATACGACAAGATAAAATTGTCTGGCATTATCTGAAAAAACCGAATGAATGGCACCTATACAGCGTTATGCTGTTATTGTTTTGAGAATGAGAGGTGTAATTTTTGGACCAACCGCTACGCAAGAAAAACAATGGTCAAATCAGCATTGTACTAAATGCACAAAAAAGAAAAGCGTTGACGAAGGATTTGCCAGAGTCGCAGCTGGTTCCAAAGTCGATCCCGCAGGAGCATACCGCTTTAAAGGAAATTGAAGAAGAGCTCGGAGCACTGGTTGGTATGGAAGAAATGAAAAGAATCATCAAAGAAATCTATGCCTGGATCTATGTGAACAAAAAGCGGGAAGAGATAGGACTAAGAGCTGGAAAACAGGCTCTCCATATGATGTTCAAAGGGAATCCAGGAACCGGAAAGACAACGGTGGCGAGGATTATTGGGAAGCTTTTTCTCAAGATGAATGTCCTCTCAAAAGGGCATTTGATTGAAGCCGAAAGAGCGGACCTAGTAGGGGAATACATTGGACACACGGCGCAGAAAACAAGGGATCTGATAAAGAAAGCAATGGGGGGAATTCTGTTCATTGATGAAGCGTATTCACTTGGCCGTGGAGGAGAGAAAGACTTCGGCAAAGAAGCGATTGATACTTTGGTAAAGCATATGGAGGATAAGCAACATGAATTCATCTTAATTCTTGCAGGCTACTCGCGGGAAATGGATTTTTTCTTGACCTTGAATCCTGGGCTTCAATCAAGATTTCCGCTGGTTATTGATTTTCCTGACTATACCATCGACCAGCTCATGGAAATCGGCCAGCAGATGTTGAAAGAAAGAGAATACAGCTTGAGCCATGAAGCCGAACGGAAACTGAGGGAACATCTAGTAACAGTGAAATCGACGCTTAGTGCTGTAGCTTTTTCAAACGGACGATACGTAAGAAATATTATTGAAAAATCGATTAGGGCCCAGGCGATGCGTTTACTGCTGCAAAACCAATATGATCGCCATGAACTGATGACTTTAAGGAGCAATGACCTTGTTTTTTCGGATGGCAGAAGGGGAAAATAATGTCAGCACATATTGTTGACATTGTTTTTTGAAGTTGTTAATATACCCATATAGGTATATTAAACGAAACGGAGGAATGCAAAATGAACGAAATTACGGTATACACAACGAACACATGTCCTTATTGCACGATGTTGAAGAATTTTCTTGATGATAAAGGACTTTCATACAAAGAAGTGAATGTCCAGCGTGATCCGATCGCAGCGCAAAGATTGGTGGATGCAACCGGACAAATGGGAGTGCCACAATCCAATGTCAATGGAAACTGGGTACTGGGATTTGATCCGAATTCCATTATGTCCTTCCTGAAATAATAGAATGAAAAAAGGATTCCTGTACTACTGGAATCCTTTTTTCATTTTCTCTGTATTTTTCTTTGCCGATCTATTTTGGTATGATTACTTTAGTTATCTAAGGAGAGAAGGGTACGATGTGGAACAGGATACTGTTTTTGAAAAAGTTATTCTTGTAGGCTGCCAGACGACGGAGGATGAGGACCTTCGTTTTCAATACTCGATGGAGGAGCTTGAGTCGCTAACGGAAACTGCGAAGGGAAAAGTCCTGATGCAGATTGTCCAAAAGCGGCCTAAGATCCATCCTGCTACATACATAGGGAAAGGCAAGGTGGAAGAACTGCAGGCACTTGTAGACGAACTTGAGCCGGATTTGATCATATTCAATGATGAGCTTTCCCCTAGCCAAAATCGGAATCTGTCATCTGGATTGAAGGCGAGGATCATTGATCGTACGCAGCTGATTCTTGATATATTCGCACAAAGAGCAAGGTCGAAAGAAGGGAAGCTTCAGGTTGAGCTTGCACAGCTGCAATATTTGCTTCCGCGTCTTAGTGGACAGGGGATTGAAATGTCGCGGCTTGGTGCCGGCATCGGGACAAGGGGTCCTGGTGAAACAAAGCTTGAATCGGACCGCCGCCATATCCGCAAGAAGATCGATGATATTAAAAGTCAGCTGTCCGTTATCGTTCAGCATCGTGATCGTTACAGAGAAAGAAGGAAAAAGAACAAGGCTTTTCAAATTGCTCTTGTCGGTTACACGAACGCCGGAAAATCAACCTTGTTCAATCGATTGACTGAAGCAGATTCATTCGAGGAAAACCGACTGTTCGCAACGTTGGATCCAATGACTAGAAAGACGATTTTGCCAAGTGGCTTTACTGCGCTGCTAACAGACACAGTCGGATTTATCCAGGATTTGCCGACGACTTTGATTGCCGCATTTCGTTCCACACTTGAAGAGGTGGGGGAAGCGGATTTGCTTCTTCATGTTGTCGATATGTCGAACGAGGATTATTTTTCCCATGAACAGACAGTCAACAAGCTGCTGGAGGATCTCGATGTTCATCAAATTCCCCAGATTACCGTGTACAATAAACGGGATATTGCCCATCAAGATTTCGTGCCTAACGCAAGGAACGAGACGGCATTCATCAGTGCGTTCAGTGAGGAAGATCGGAAGAATCTGCTCATCAAAATGGAACAGTCTATTATAGGTTTAATGGAGCCTTACCATGTCATGGTGCCATCTGATGAGGGCAAACTGCTGGTTCAACTGAAAAATGACACCATTCTCCGTGAGCTCCGCTTTGATGAGGAAAAACAACACTATGAATGCAAAGGATTCTCTTTAACTGACCATCAAATAACAGGGCAGCTAAAGCGATTTTCAAAGTGAAAATGAGATATTAGATAGGAGAACAGCATGTTTACACAATTGAAGAACGGGCCTTTGCTGCAGCCGCTTGTAAGGGAAGTGGAGCAGCAAATTGCCGGAGTACACAGGAAATTGGAAGAACGAATCGATACCAATCAATTCAGGGTGCTGCGAAGCTTCCAGAAACATCGCGTGAGCGACTCTCATTTTATCCCGACGACAGGCTATGGGTATGATGATGCAGGACGCGAGACGCTTGAAAAAATATACGCAGACGTGTTCGGTGCTGAAGCAGGACTTGTCCGCCCGCAAATCATATCAGGAACGCATGCGATCTCTATTTCTTTGTTTGGAATCCTGCGTCCTGGAGACGAGCTCTTATATATTACTGGAAAGCCATATGACACTCTGGAGGAGATTGTTGGAATTCGCGGAACCGGGAATGGTTCCTTGAAGGAATTCGGGATTAGCTACAATTCGGTTAGTCTCACAGAAAAAGGCGAGATCGATTGGATGGCAGTAAAACAAGCAATAAAGCCTGAAACGAAAATGATAGGCATACAGCGTTCAAAAGGCTATGCAACGAGGCCTTCATTCACTGTAGAACAAATTGGCGAAATGATCAGGTTTGTGAAGGAAATCAAAACGGAGCTCATCGTTTTTGTCGACAATTGCTATGGCGAGTTTGTCGAAGAGCTGGAGCCCTGTCATGTCGGTGCAGATTTGATGGCAGGTTCATTGATCAAAAATCCCGGGGGTGGTATTGCTAAAACAGGCGGATATATTGTCGGCAAGGCGCAATATGTCGAGTCCTGTGCCTACCGGATGACTTCTCCGGGAATTGGTGCAGAAGCTGGAGCATCCTTGTACTCTCTACAAGAAATGTATCAGGGCTTCTTTCTGGCGCCGCATATTGTTGCCCAGGCACTAAAGGGAGCAGTGTTCACAGCTGCATTGCTAGATCGTTTAGGAATGAATTCTTCTCCGAAATGGGATGCAGGGCGAACCGATTTAATCCAGTCTGTCCAATTCGATGACCGCGACAAAATGATTGCCTTTTGCCAGGCGATCCAGTATGCATCCCCAATCAATTCCCATGTAACTGCATACCCGGCCTATATGCCTGGATATGAAGATGATGTCATCATGGCTGCTGGTACATTCATCCAGGGTGCAAGTATCGAATTGACCGCGGATGGGCCTATTAGGCCACCGTATACAGCGTATGTACAAGGTGGCTTGACCTATTCCCATGTGAAGATAGCGGTTCTTACTGCAGTCGATTCTTTAATAGAGAAAGGTTTAATCCTAGTAAAATAGGGAACGATACAAAAGATGAATATTTTTATGTAAGAAAATCTAACATGCATTTGACAACATATCTTACATTGATTATAATAAAAATATCTTAAGGAAGGGAGGAGAAATCATAATGGACGGTAGTGAAATTCGCCGGAATATGCCACTTTTCAGCATCGGAATTGTCATGCAGCTGACAGATTTGACTGCCAGGCAAATCCGTTACTATGAAGAGCATGAATTGATTTCTCCAGCTAGAACCGAGGGAAACAAACGGCTCTTTTCCTTAAACGATATAGACAAACTCTTAGAAATCAAAGATTTGATTGATCAGGGTGTCAACATGGCAGGCATCAAGAAACTATTTCATGTAAAACAAGAGGCACGCATGAAGGATACGGAGACGTCAAATGTGGAAAAAACGAGGCCAAATCTTTCCGATGCAGACTTAAGAAAATTGCTTCGCAAAGAATTGCTACAGGCAGGCCGCTTCCATCGTTCAACAGACAGAGGAGACATGTCGAGGTTTTTTCATTAAAGGTATTTTAGTAAATTTCGTTGCGTGCACAAAAAAAGAGGATGTAGGAGGAAAGCAAGGATGGCGAAAACATACACTAGAGAAGATATTATCCGATTGTCAAAAGAAGAAAACGTGAAATTTATTCGATTGCAGTTCACTGATATTCTGGGAACAATCAAAAACGTAGAAATTCCGATCAGTCAACTTGAAAAAGCTCTTGATAATAAAATGATGTTTGACGGATCTTCAATCGAAGGGTTCGTTCGAATTGAAGAGTCTGATATGTATCTAATCCCTGATTTTGACACATGGGTCATATTCCCATGGACAGCAGAAAAAGGGAAAGTTGCTCGCTTAATCTGTGATATCAATAATGCGGATGGCACACCTTTCGCAGGTGACCCTCGAGGAAACCTGAAGCGAGTTTTGAAAGAAATGGAAGAAATCGGATTCACTAATTTTAATCTTGGACCAGAACCGGAATTCTTCCTGTTCAAGCTTGATGCAAATGGCGAGCCAACACTCGAGTTAAATGACAATGGTGGATATTTCGACCTTGCACCTACAGATCTTGGGGAAAACTGCCGCCGCGATATCGTCCTTGAACTGGAAGAGATGGGCTTTGAAATCGAAGCATCACACCATGAGGTAGCTCCTGGCCAACATGAAATCGACTTTAAATATGCAGATGCATTAACTGCATGCGACCGAATCCAAACTTTTAAGCTTGTTGTCAAAACAATTGCAAGGAAACATGGACTGCATGCAACCTTCATGCCAAAGCCGTTGTTTGGCGTGAATGGATCTGGTATGCACTGCAATTTGTCATTATTCAAAAACGGCGAGAATTCATTCTATGATCCATCCAATGAAAAACTGGAACTAAGTGAAACTGCTTACCAGTTTATCGCAGGAACACTAAAGCATGCTTCTGGATTCACTGCAGTAACCAACCCTACTGTAAACTCCTATAAGCGTCTAGTTCCTGGCTATGAAGCACCTTGTTATGTAGCGTGGTCCGCTAAGAACCGCTCTCCATTGATCCGAATTCCGGCATCACGCGGTCTGAGCACACGGATTGAGGTGCGCAGTGTGGACCCGTCTGCTAACCCATACCTTGCGATGGCAGTATTGCTGGCTGCAGGACTTGATGGAATTAAAAAGAAGATGGCACCTCCTGCATCAGTTGACCGCAACATCTATGTAATGAACAAAGAAGAGCGTATAGAGGAAGGGATCAACGATTTGCCGCCAACTCTAATAGCTGCACTTGATCTGCTGAAGAAAGATGAAGTCATCAGCGCGGCATTGGGCGACCATATCCTTGACCACTTCATCGAAGCAAAAGAAATCGAATGGGATATGTTCCGCACACAAGTACACCCTTGGGAACGCGAGCAGTATATGAGCATGTACTAACAAGATTAACCCTTCATACCATTGGTATGAAGGGTTTTTTGCTTTTTGGGACGATTTTCTATGGATGTACAAACTGCTACAGAAAAAATTCTTTTCAGAGTGCCCTTTTACCTAGAAAATTTACGTTGGTTGCATCAAAATGTTTGTCGGCAATTTTCTTTTTTAATAGAATTTTCGGATCAAAATATGATAAGTTAATACAAAGTGATGGTAGGAAAGGGAGGATATTGATGATCGATAAAGGGATGGTTAAACAAGAAATTTTGGATGCATTCCATTTTAGGCATGCAACAAAGGAATTTGACCCAAATAAGAAAATCCCGGAGGAGGACTTTCGTTTTATTCTCGAGATAGGGCAGCTGTCCCCTAGTTCTTTTGGATTTGAACCATGGCGTTTCCTTGTCGTTCAGAGTGCAGCTCTCCGCGAAAAAATTAAGAATACAGCCTGGGGGGCATATAGCAAGCTTCCGGAAGCAAGCCACTTTGTCGTGATTCTCGCAAGAACAAAGCTTGACACAAAATATGATTCTGAATACTTGCAAGATCATTTCAGAAATAAAAAAAAGATGCCAGAAGATTTCATGGCCAATTACCTAAAGCGCATCGAGGAATTCCAAAAGTCTGATTTTCAATTGCTCGATGGGGATCGCCCGCTTTTTGATTGGGCATGCAGGCAAACTTATATTGCCCTTGCTAATATGATGACCGCAGCAGCGCAAATTGGCATTGATTCCTGTCCAATTGAAGGGTTTAATTTTGAAAAAATGAACAAACTGCTCGAAGAGGAAGGGTTGCTAGAAGATGGGCATTTTGGCATTTCCGTTATGTGCGCGTTTGGCTACCGAATGAATGAGCCAAAGCCGAAAACAAGAAGGCCGCTTGATGACATCGTTAAATGGGTGTAAAGGGAATTCGAATGCCTGGCTAATGCCAGGCTTTTTTCAGTTACTGTGATTCTTCCAGCGTTTCGCGATACTCCTTGCCTTTTTGGACATATGTTTCGATGGAAAGCTGAATGAGCTGCAAATCTTTTTCACCAATTTCCCGAACTACTTTACCAGGTGCACCCACTACAAGAGAACGTGGCGGAATCTTCTTCCCCGATGGTATCAAGGTGTTGGCTCCGATGATGCATTCCTCCCCGATTTCTGCTCCGTCCAGGATTGTCGATCCCATTCCGATAATACATCTTTTCTTGATCGTACAGCCATGGAGAATTGCATTGTGGCCAACAGTCACCTCGTCCTCAATAACAAGAGGTGAGCCTTCATACAAATGGCAGGTAACATTATCCTGAATGCTGCACCTTTCACCTATTGTAATCGTATCTTCATCCCCTCGCAAAACGGCATTGAACCAGACAGTCGAATTTTTTCCGATTTTCACATCTCCGATAATATAGCTTCCAGGTGCTTGGAACACTGTTTCATGAACTGCAGGTTTTTTTTCTAAATAAGATAGAATCATGTGAGCCTCTCCTTATCTTAATTGTCTTAATTATAAAAAAATTATAACATGAATCAAGGCTTATTTTGTGAATTTTGTATGGAGAGCTTCCCCATAACTTTCTATAAAATGAGGCATGCTCATTCTTTTGATAAAAGTTAATAAATCAGAAAAAAATGATAAAATACATCTTTACTTTTATGCATAAAAGCGGTAAAGTAACCAAAAGACCTTATAATAAAACATACATAAATCAAAGCCGGTTTTTAAAAAAATCTAGGGGGATTACCATGAAAAAACCAGGAAAAGCAATTTCTCTTATTTTAGCTAGTGCTCTGCTAATGGCTGGCTGCGGAGGAAAGGAAACATCCAATGGCTCAGCAGAAAAACAATACAAAATCGGTTTGACACAATTCGCAGAGCATCCATCTCTTGATGCTGCAACAGACGGATTTAAAAAAGCACTTGAAGAAAAAGGCTTCAAGGAGGGGGAGAATGTCACTTTTGACTTTCAGAACGCTCAGGCTGATATGAACAATACAGCAACCATTGCCAATAATTTCGTTGGTGATAAGGTGGACCTGATCTTTGCCAATGCAACTCCAAGCGCTGTAGCCGCACTTAATGCAACAAAGAATATCCCAATCATTTTCACATCCGTGACAGACCCGGTGGGAGCGGGCCTTGTAGAAGCATTTGACAAGCCAGGCGACAATATTACTGGTACAACCGATAACCATCCAGAAGCGACGAAAAAGACCATTGATTTCATGACGAATGAAATTGGTGCTAAGAAAATCGGTGTGATTTATAATGCAGGTGAACAGAACTCCGAAGTTCAGCTGAAGGAAGTGAAGAAGCTTGCGGAAGCAAATGGAGCGAGTGTAGTCGAAGCATCGATTTCAACATCTGCTGAAGTTAAACAGGCAGCTGAATCACTTGTGGGTCGTGTGGATGGAATTTACATACCAACAGATAACACAGTCGTTTCTGCGCTTGAATCGGTTATCTCTGTCGCAAACGACAAGAAGATTCCATTGTTTGTCGGCGAACTTGATTCAATGAAGCGTGGAGCAGTTGCTGCCAGCGGGTTTAGCTATTTTGACATTGGCTATCAGTCGGGGCTTATGGCTGCTCAAATTTTAGCAGGTGACAAGAAAGCTTCTGAAATTCCTGTAGAACTTCCAAAATCTTTGACATTAACCATCAATAAAAAGGCTGCGGAAGCACAAGGAGTTGTAGTCAAGGAAGAATGGGGAGACAACGCAGAGTTTTACGAAGAATAAGGGAAAGGATGATTCAACTTGTTTACATCAATATTTGGAGCATTTGAGTCGGGCATTATCTATGCCATTATGGCTCTAGGCGTATACCTGTCCTTTCGGATACTTGATTTTCCAGATTTGACGGTAGACGGCAGCTTTGTAACAGGAGCGGCCGTTGCCGCGATTATGATCGTGAATGGCTCTAATCCGTTTGCTGCTACGTTGACGGCTCTTGTTGCGGGATTTATTGCAGGCAGCCTGACAGGCTTGATTCACACTGTCGGCAAAGTCAATGCGCTCTTATCAGGTATTCTGATGATGATTGCTTTGTATTCTATCAACCTAAGAATAATGGGTAAATCAAATGTGCCGCTGCTGAATACCGATACTGCAATGACCTCCGTAAGGGGCTTTTTCGAAAAAACTGGCATCGATGGATTTATGAATGGGTTGCTGACAGCAGTAGGACTGGGAGACAGCCTCCCTCAGACTTGGGGAATTTTGCTGTTCATGCTTATCGTGACATTTGCGATAAAATTCCTTACTGATGCATTTTTAAAAACAGAAGTAGGCCTTGCGATCAGGGCTACTGGAGATAACAAAAGGATGATTCGCAGCTTTTCTTCCAATACAAATTTGATGATTATTCTTGGTCTTGGTCTTTCGAATGCGATGGTAGCATTTTCGGGTGCACTGATTGCCCAGCAGGGTGGATTTGCGGATGTTGGCATGGGAATTGGGATGATTATCATTGGACTTGCTTCTGTTATTATTGGTGAAGCATTGTTCGGAACTAAATCAATCGCCAGGACAACGCTTGCTGTTATTGGCGGATCGATTATCTATCGCATTGTGGTTACTCTGGCGCTAAGAGTGGAGTTCCTTGAACCAGGTGATATGAAATTGATCACAGCCGTGATCGTCATTCTGGCGCTGACTGCTCCGAAGATGATCGAAAGCTATAGAGAGAAAAAGCGGAAGGTCAAAAGACAGCTTGACAATCTGCAAATGGTTGTTGTTTCTTCTGAAGGAAGGGGGAAGGCTGGTGCTGCGCTTAAGTCAGATTCATAGAATTTTTAATGAAGGCACTCCAGATGAAAAAACAGCCCTGGATAATATCAATCTTACATTAAATAAAGGAGACTTTGTTACCGTAATTGGCAGTAATGGGGCAGGTAAGTCTACTTTAATGAATGTCATTTCCGGTGTTATGCTCCCTGACCACGGAAGGGTGGAACTGGATGGAAAGGATGTTACCAATATATCTGAGTATAACCGGTCGAAAATGATTGGCCGAGTCTTTCAAGATCCAATGGCCGGCACTGCTCCGAGCATGACCATCGAAGAAAACTTGGCGATTGCCTTTTCGCGGAACAAGCGACGGACGCTTGCCCGTGGAGTCACCAAGAAACGACGTGATTTTTTTAAAGAAGTATTGGAATCCCTCCACCTTGGCCTTGAAAACCGCTTGAATGCAAAAGTCGGAATGCTGTCAGGTGGAGAGCGACAAGCCCTATCCTTGCTGATGGCTACCTTCACCGAGCCATCGATCCTCCTTTTGGATGAGCATACAGCAGCACTTGATCCGTCACGGGCAGAACTTATTACCAATTTGACAAAAGAAATTGTGGATAAATACAACCTTACAACTCTGATGGTCACGCACAATATGCAACAGGCACTAGATCTTGGCAACAGGTTGATCATGATGGACAACGGGCAGATTATCCTTGAAGTAGATGAAGATCAAAAAGCGAAGCTGACAATCGAAGACTTGCTGAAAGAATTCCAGCGTATTCGCGGAACGAAAATGGCTAGTGACAGGGCATTGCTTAGCTAAAAAAATCAACCAGCTTATATGCTGGTTGATTTTTTTGTGTCTTTTTAAAAACAGAAATTGGTATCAGCTGTGGAGAATGGAGGGCAATCTGCTCAAGGAACAACTGGCAAGCTTCAGTAAGACTGATACAGTGTGTAAAAACGGCATTGAATGTTCTGGAAAATGCTGAAGCGTTAATTGTTCCTGTTGTTGGGAGCGTGCGAACCCTGGAAAATGTGGTAAATAAAATGGCGGTTACTGGTTCTGATCCAGCAGGTTGAATAACTGATCAAGATGGATTGGCTTTTGCAAGATAAAGAGTTAGTAAGGCTGCGAAAAGTTCGGAAGCAGGTTCCGAACAACTGGTTGCGAAGGATTCGGAAGTAGGTTCTGAACGATAGCTTCGAGTCTCGGGAGTGGGTTCAGCTGGTTGAAGATAAGGCAGCCGACAGTCTGCTTCCGAGCGGTTCAAAAGCAGGTTTCGAAGCGGATCCAAGAGTTGCTTCCAACAACATCTCATTGATGCTTGCATTCCGTGGACGACTGAAGCAGATTGCCAAAAGGATGGTTTAATTCTTGTATACCTGGATCGAGAGATAGAAAGAGTAGGCCGAATGAATTGGCCTTTTATACGAGAGTGTAAAAACTGCTGGAAAAAATACGCATTTTTTTCCAATTCGCCAATAAAAATAAATTATCGCCAATAAAAAAAATTTATCGCCAATAACTATAGCATTATCGCCAATAAAATGGTGAACTCCGCCAATAAAATGAAATTTTCGCCAATAAACGGATTTCCATCTACTTAATGGGTATAGAAAAGATGAGATATTCTACTCCAAACGAAATAATCGGAATTATAGTGGGCAATACTAACAAAATCGACTACGGTTTAGGAGGATATGACGTGACTTTATCGATCTTCGCCTTGGGAGGAATCAATGAAATCGGCAAAAATATGTATGTAATCCAATATGAGGACGATATTTTTGTGATTGATTGCGGCGGAAAATTTCCTGATGAGAGTCTGCTTGGAATCGATTTGATTATCCCGGAAATGACTTATCTAGAAGAAAACCGCGAAAAAATTCGCGGCTTGATCGTGACCCATGGACATGAGGACCATATCGGGGGCATTCCCTATTTTTTCAAAAAGCTAAAAGCGCCTGTGTATGCTACTAATTTCACGCTTGGCTTGATCGAGTTAAAATTAAGGGAGCATAAGCTGTTGCGAGATACAGAGCTGAAGAAAATCAATTCAGATTCAGAATTAAATTTCGGCAAGGTAAAGGTTTCGTTTTTCAAAGTAAGCCATAGTATTCCGGATTGTCTCGGGGTTGTTTTCCACACTCCAGAGGGGAATATTGTCCATACAGGAGACTTCAAATTCGATCTGACCCCAGCAAATGATGGACAATCAGAAATTCATAAAATGGCAAGAATCGGAACCGAAGGAGTTCTGGCCATGCTGTCTGAAAGTACGAATGCGGAGCGGATAGGGCTCACGCCATCAGAGCGAATGGTCGCCGGTCATTTGGAAGAAGCATTCATGAAGGCGGAAGGGAAAATTTTTGTCTCTACTTTTGCCTCAAACGTGAACAGGATTCAGCAGGTTGTCGAGGCGACAGTCAAAACAGACAGGAAGCTTGCTTTGCTTGGTAGGAGCATGGTGAATGTTGTAGATGTTGCGATAGAAAGAGGCTACCTCGATGTTCCAGAGGGAATGCTAATTGAACCGCATGTTGTCGACCAGCTGGACCCTGGAAAGGTTACAATTTTATGTACGGGCAGTCAAGGTGAACCGATGGCAGCACTTGCCCGTCTTGCAACCGGGAATTTTCGAGATGTATCGGTCTATCCTGGAGATACGGTCATCATGGCTGCGTCACCGATTCCAGGCAATGAAAAAGATGTATCAAAAATCATTGATAACCTTTTTAAGCTCGGAGCCAATGTGATTTACGGCTCAGGTAGCACGACCGGTATGCATGTTTCCGGTCATGGCTACCAGGAAGATCTCAAATTAATGTTGACACTGATGAAACCGAAATATTTCATCCCGATCCATGGGGAATATCGCATGCTCCATCATCATCGCTTGCTTGCAGAATCAGTTGGCGTAGAAAAAGGGCATACATTCATCATTAGAAATGGAGACATCGTTGATCTTGCAAATGGAGAAGCAAGACAGACTCGAAACATTCCGGCAGGTGACACTTATGTAGATGGTATAAGTGTCGGAGACGTCGGCGAAATCGTGCTAAGAGACAGAAAGCAGCTTTCTGAGGATGGAATGCTTGTGATCGTCCTGACTTTGAGCAAGTCGGAACGGAAAATTATCTCGGGGCCAGATACGATTTCCCGCGGGTTCGTATTCGTGAAAAACTCTGAAGATCTTATGCGCGACGTAAATAACCTAGTTGCTAAAACGGTAACGGAATTGCAGGAGGATAATGTCCATCGTTGGAATGCCATCAAGCAGGGAATCAAAAAAGCGGTGGGACAGCATATTTTCCAGCAAACGAGAAGAAAGCCGATGATCCTGCCGATAATTATTGAAATCTAACCAGATGTGAATTCGTTTCTGTTTTTTTTATGGCATAACACTTATTGCAGGAGTATCTCTCCTTTTTATCTGCACTTAAAAAATTTTTGAAAAATAGTTGCTTGAAATGGGCAACCACGTGAGGCAAATGGAAGGATGATTCTCCTTCGTTTCCTTTGACGAGCACGTCTTGACTAAATACTAGAGCATGGAGCTTTCTCCATGCTTTTTTACATTCCTGCTTAACAAATGCTGTGAGAAAGTATACTATTAATTATTGATTCACGCATCTGCCAGGAGGGGAGCAGGCCATGGATATCAAACTGAGTCACAAAGCGATCAAAGATTTATGCGGAACTGTTTCCTTCAAGCGCGGGGATGCATTTTACCGAGCGGATAAAGTGAAGTTTATTGAATACCATTCTGAACGTGTAAAAGCAATCGTGACAGGCGCAGATGACTTCTCTGTCACTGTAAAAAAAAGCGGAGATGGGCGTTTCCAGACTGAATGCACTTGTCCGAAGCTTTCCTCTGTCAAACATGAGTGCCAGCATGTAGCTTCTGTCCTGCTGGCGATTTTCGATGAGCAAAAACGGAGAGTTTCAAGTTTATCAAATAGGATGGACGAACCGAATCAGGACCTTGTAGAAGGAGTGCTGGCTATTTTCAATGAAGAGTCCCGTAGAACCAGTGGCCACCAACGGCACTTTGAAACGAGGAAGGTATTGCATGCTCAGTTTAGGGTTAAGCCGGTTGCTAACAGGAATCAGGAACTACTGCTTGGTGTTTCCATGAGTATTGATTTCGTCAGCGTACAGGATATTTCTTCCTTTTTGCTAAGTGTAGCTAATCGGAATCCAGCAACGCTTTCAAATGGATTTCTGTATGATCCGAAACTTCATTGTTTTCAAACGGAAGCTGATGAAGTAATCATGCTTCTTACTCAAATTGTCTTGGATGCTGAATTCGTCATCGAAGAAGACCACGACGATTCCATCTTGATCATTTCGCCATTCTTTTGGCAGCAACTCTTGCCGCTGTTTCAGAAGATGCCAGATGTAAAACTGGAAGCAAGTGAAAATCTGGCCGATTTATCTGTAACAAACAAAACGCTTCCACTGAAATTCAATTTTGAAAAAAGCACAGGGCATGATTATGCTTTAAGAATTTCAGGGATCAATAGGTTAACTGTCTTGACCAAATATAATCTAGTCCTATCGAATGCCCAATTGGTCGAGCTAAGCACGGAGGATTCAAGCAGAATTTGTGAGTTGAAAAACATGCTTGCAAAGTCTAACGCAGACAGTATCCCAATTTTACAAGAACAAATGGGATTCTTTGTCGAAAAAGTCGTTCCCGGCCTTCGCCGTATTGGCGAGGTGCAAATTCATGGCGATGTCGCAAAGCTCTTCCTGAATGAACCTCTAGTTGCAAAGCTTTATCTGGACCGGGTCCATAACCGTTTGCTGGCAGGGCTGGAATTCCAGTACGGCAACATGGTGTTCAATCCCCTCGAACAAAGGGAACCGAGAGTGAATTTTTTATTGATTAGGGAAATGGAAAAAGAAGAAGAAATTATGGAAATGCTGGATGACAGTTCATTCGCAAAAACAGATGGCGGCTATCTTTTGCATAATGAAGAACTTGAATATGAATTTCTTTATCATGTCCTGCCGAAGTTACAAAAAATGACTCAGGTTTATGCTTCTACAGCTGTCAGAAACCGAATTTTCAGAGAGCCTGCCAGGCCGCAAATCCGTGTGAAAGTAAAAAAAGAACGGACAAACTGGCTAGAATTCAAATTTGAAATGAATGGAATACCGGAAAAGCAAATTCGTGAGATCCTTGAAGCGCTAGAGGAAAAGCGGAAGTATTTCCGCTTGCGCAATGGGGCACTTATGTCGCTTGAAACACGAGAATGGGAGGAAATCCAGCGCTTCCTGAAAGCTGGTCCAATTCAAGCAGAGGACCTGGAAACAGGGTTAAATATGCCAATTGTCCGCGGAATGCAGATGGTGGATTCTTTCGAGGGTGAATCTGTCTTTAAAACAGAAGAATCATTCCGGCAATTTTTAGAAGAAATGACCAGCCCTGGTAAAACAAAATTCAAGATTCCTGAAAAATTGGAGCCTATTTTGCGTGATTATCAGAAACAGGGCTATCAATGGCTGAAAACATTGGCGAGTTATCGGTTTGGCGGCATACTGGCTGATGATATGGGGCTAGGAAAAACGCTTCAAAGCATCACCTATATTGCATCCGAACTCGCAGATGGAAGAGATAGGAACCTTCCATTCCTGATTGTATGTCCCTCGTCCCTCGTCTACAACTGGCTAGGAGAATTCCTGAAATTCACCCCGGAAATAGAGGCTGTGATCATCGACGGCAACAGGACCGAACGAACAAGGTTGTTAACCGACATGTCGGGAATTGATGTGGTTATTACATCGTACATGCTTTTGAGGAGAGATATCCATTTGTACGAAAAAACCCATTTTCACACTGTTTTTTTTGATGAAGCACAGGCTTTCAAAAATCCGCTGACACAAACAGCAAAGGCCGTCATGAATATCCAGGCAGAGCACCGTTTTGCGCTGACCGGAACGCCGATTGAAAACGCAACAGAAGAATTATGGTCGATTTTCAGGGTGGTTTTTCCGGAGCTTTTTCATGGATTAAAGCAGTATAGCCAGCTGACAAGCAAAGCAATAGCTCGCAGGATTCAGCCTTTTTTGCTGCGAAGGATGAAAGAGGAAGTCCTTGGAGAGCTCCCAAAGAAAATCGAATCGATCGAGATGGTAGACTTGCTACCTGAACAGAAAAAGCTATATGCAGCTTATTTGGCTAAGCTCCGTCATCAAACATTAAAGCAGCTTGATAAGGCTACAATCAGGAAAAATCGGATTAAAATCCTTGCTGGATTGACAAGGCTCCGGCAAATATGCTGCCATCCTGCCTTATTTGTTGACGGTTATGAAGGTACCTCGGCTAAGTTTGAAGAATTGAAGAAAATCGTTGCTGAAGCAAGATATGCCGGCAGGAGAGTGCTTATTTTTTCACAGTTTACAAAAATGCTCCACTTGATAGGTAGGGAGTTAGCAAATCAGGGCATACGATATTTTTATCTGGACGGACAAACGCCATCCGAAGATCGGGTGGAAACATGCGAAAAGTTCAATTCTGGAGAACGTGACTTCTTCCTCATATCCTTAAAAGCCGGGGGAACAGGCTTGAATTTAACTGGAGCCGATACAGTGATCCTCTATGATTTATGGTGGAATCCAGCGGTAGAACAGCAGGCTGCTGATAGAGCACATCGAATGGGCCAGAAAAACAACGTCCAGGTTATTAAGCTCATTTCTCGCGGGACTATTGAAGAAAAGATGAATGAACTCCAGAATAAAAAGCGTAATATGATAGAAGAAATTATAGAAGAGCAGTCCTCATCAACCATGACAGAGGAAGATATCCGCGAGATTCTTATGTTGTAGCTTCTAAGAGTTAACAATAAATGGGATAGTTTCCGGATCGCGATTCCAAGCACCTATGTTTTGGATGAAAAGCATGTGATCCGCTACAGCTATATAGGCGATTCGCAATTTGACCGTCCAGCACTTGATGAAATTTTCAAGATTGTCGAGGAAGTCCAGCATTTAAGTGAAGATGGGTGATTTTATGGGAGAGCATTATTTTTCGGACAAACAAGTCGAGGAACTAATAAGATATCCTTTTGTTGACGTCAGGAAGAGTCCGGGGTATCGATCCTTTGGAGTGTGAGCAGAAAATGAGGGAGTATTTATAAAAGGTAAGGAAGTTTCCGAACGATGCAAAAAGCCTTTATGTAGCATAAAAGACTGCCTCGCAAGGCAGTCTTTTAGATGAGATTATAAGTCGTCCAAGTAAACTTTCTCCTCTAGGCCAGTTTTGGCTGAAATAAATTTCCCTTCTTCAAAATGCTCCAAATCAGGTTTCATGTAGACCAATTCGAAATTTCCGCTTAAAGCGGAGTAAATGACAACTGCTTGTTTGTCACCATTATTGTTGAAGGAAGCTGTTAGGTCTACTTGATCCAGCTTGTCAAAGGAAGGAATATGGCGATTGTGATAAAAGCTTTCAAGTTTACCATTCCTGGCATTAACATGCAGAAATGTTTCAGTTTCTAATGGTGTAAAAAATGTATAACCTTCAACCTTAGGGATCGCTTTGAAGCTATAAACCTTATATCTGGAATCATCTGAAAAAGAATGATAATTAAAACCTAAAGATATGATTTCCAGCTTTATATCTTTTCCATAAATTTTTTCTAAATAATACCTGGCTTTCTCTTCCGCTTTTCCTTCTTTCATAATAGGCCCGTCAGATAACGGGCCAGTATCCCCGTTATAATGAGTGATTTGGCCGGTGATTGCATCGATTTCTCCGCCAAATCCATTTTTATTCTCAAAATGGTAGACGTATAGGTTATTGATAGGGCTTTCCTTTACTAGTTCGATTTCCCCTTTATTGATATCCAGAGCGTCGGCGATCCTATTTTTCAACTCCGACTCCTTCAACGGCTTGATTTGATCTGGTAGTTTGTGGAAACGAGTATAGCTGTAGCTTAATGAATTAACATTCTCATAAAATTTATCTATTTCTTTTACATCTAGTGTATAAAGGTATGAGCTGTACCCATGGTGGGTTTTTTCATAGGCCTCTCTAAAATCTTGTCTGTGACTTTGAATATCCTTCTTTAACGCCTGAAATGCTGCTTCGTCCGTTTCAGACCACCTGCCCTGATTGTACCGGATTTTCATCACCTTAAGCATCTCATTCAGCTTTTGAGTATTCAGGATTAGTTTGAATTCTGTTGAATTCCTGCTATAATCCTCAATGACGTTCATATTCTCTTTAAGCGCGTTATTATATTCAATGAAACGCCCCATTTCATAGGATTCAAAGCCCATTTGTTCTTTATTTTTAACTGCCTCAATTACTATGTCCATTTGCTCCAGAACATCATAATAACCATCTGTCGCCATGAATAATTGTTCCCGCTCATTGATGTAATCTGTCAATATTATCGAAAAAAGAATTCCGGCAAGAACAACAGAAAGGAGCCTTAGACGATTCAGCTTCATTTTTAAAATGATTTTTTCATCAAGAGACTTTGATACGAAAGGCTTCTCCATATCAGTCAACTGGATCGTTTTCTCCCCAGTTTCGTAGAACTTCTGGCATGCCTCACAATCCTTCAGATGCTCATCCACTGCTGTTTTTACGGAAGGGCTTAAATCATTTTCTACATACAACGGATATAGATCCTGGACAATTTCATGTTCCAAATTCATTCCCGTTCCCCCAAATCCCTGTAGATTTCCTTGAATTTCTTACGGGCCCTATACAAGCCAACTTTTACCTGGCCGATTGTTTCGTTTGTGATGGCCGCAACTTCCCCATACGTAAGATCGTTCACGTCACGCAAAATAATATATGTCCGGTAATTTTCCGGCAGTCTCATCAAGGTTGATTCAATCGCACATTGTTCATCTGCGCGTTTGTATGGATCATGTTGCTGGATTAATTGCTGATTTATCCTATCAGTCTGAAACTCCATGCTGGTTTGTTTTTTTCTGCTGTAATTGATATAAGTGTTCCTGGCAATCTTAAAAAGCCATGTTTTCAAGGAGGAATCTCCCCGAAACCTGGCTAATGACTGGAAAGCTTTCAAAAAAGTATCCTGAGTCAGGTCTTCTGCAACATGTTTATTTAACGTGGAACGGTAAAGATACAAGAAAATCGCATTTTTGTAGGTTTCATATAATTCAATCCGCGGGTCCGACATTCCATCCCCCTCTCTCTGGTAAACATAGACATTTGATAATGGTAAAAGTTACACCTTATTTTATAAAAATTTTTATCAGGAAGGTTGAGAATGTTTGAATAAATGGTAAAATTAGTTAAAATACCAACGATAATATCATCGGATAAGTTTTATATTTTTAATGAAAAAAGTTACCTTTATAATTTTTTGGATTGGTGAAAGCGCCCCTGCGGAAACAGGGGCGCTTTCACTTTTGTTTTTAAATGCCTCACATAATTCAGTTTGCTAAATTACCAACAAATAGTATAAAACTAATACTTAAAATTAATAAGATACTTAACACTAAAGCTAAAAGGCTACTTAAAGCAAATTTCCAATTGTGGATATTTTTCAACCCTAAAATTGAGAAATATATAACCAAAACAGCAATTATTAAATCTATTCCCAACATGTTGATTCTAATTGTTTCTGAAACTTTAAAGAAAAATGCAACTAATAAAAATAATATCCAGGAGCATATTGATAATATTAAAGAAAAAGTATTCCAATTTATCCTCATGCTGTCTCTCCTCGTGGTTTAATAAGAATATTCTCCAAAATTATATTAAATCCTCTTTTTATTAAAACAGCTTTTCCATAACTTTGAAAGAGCTGAGGAAGCCGAGAGGTCAACCTGTTAACAACTATGAATAGGTCCTAGAGTAATTTCAGAGGATCCGGATCTACTGGAAATTTTTCTAGAAAGAGCTCTTACTACTAATGTACGAGGAGTAATTTCATGATGCTAAATTTACAACTCATATAACCGGGAAAACGAAGGAGTAAGAGCAGTAAACAAGAGGGCTGGATTTGTCGGGACAGAAATTTCACCCTGGTGGAGGACAACTTGTAGCATTTAAGCTGAAGGTTTGAGTGAAGCAGGGTTTTTCCTTTAACTTATGTAGAGTATGGAAAACTTCCTGACTGCGGTCATAAAGCAAAAAAAATAGTCAACAGGGTCCCTGTTGACTATTGCTAAATTTAGGAAGCTTTCGTTATTGCAGCTGATTGCTTTCTTGGCTTGAATACGCCTTCCCATTTTGCGATTACATTCGTTACAAGAGAATTTTCGACTATATTTACGGCAGTGCGACCCATATCAAGATTTCTGTCAATACCGGCAATGAACGCTAAACCTTGAACAAGCAATATAACAATGCGTCAGCTGTTCCTTGGAAGAAGCAATCACTTGTATTTCTTTTTCGCCGATTGCCGAAATTCCTAAACCAAATACAAGGAAAAAAAAGATGATGATTGCAAGCATATCGCCATCTGCAAAAACAACGAAGTGGATTTCGCTTTCCATTTGATTTGAATTCGTGAGGAGGTAGCTTAATCGGGAACAAAAGTGTTTGCATAAATATAAATAGAAACGAAGTGCAGGCGAGATACGTACTCTTCATACAAGTTGCAGCATCAATGGTTTAATTTATTTCACTTAATGATCTATTTTCTGTTATGATAAGAGTTGGCTTTTTGCCCGAATCAATTCATTGAGGAGAACTTGAATGACAAATAACCTTCCATTTACCATCACTAAAAATGATACGTTCTTTGATTTATTAGGAGATTATATTGGGGATGTATTTTATGATATTTTGCCGGAAAAAGGCTATGAACTGCGTGACGAACAGATTTATATGGCATTTCAGGTAGAGCAGGCCTTTAAGAACAAAGGAATTGTTTTCGCGGAAGCGGGGGTTGGAACAGGGAAGACATTCGTCTACCTTATTTATGCCATCCTATATGCACGCTATATGGGAAAACCTGCTATCGTTTCCTGTTCAGATGAAACGTTGATCGAACAGCTTGTTAAAGAAGACGGAGATATCCAAAAACTTGAGCAGGCACTGGGACTGAAAGTAGATGTCCGTCTGGCAAAGGCTAGAGAACAGTATGTTTGTATTAAGAAGCTGGATGAGCTTTCAAATACGTCAGACGATCTCGATATCCTGGCCGTCCATGATCAGCTTCCTGATTTTATTTTTGATGAAGGCATTTCCATGAATTCGTTTACCCGTTATGGTGATCGAAAGGAATATCCATGGGTGACAAATGAAAAATGGTCACAGCTAGCCTGGGACCCACTTCAGCAATGCTCGACATGCAGCTGGCGCCATCGCTGTGGACAAACACTCAATCGGGATTACTATCGACATGCCGGGGATTTGATTATCTGTTCCCATGATTTTTATATGGAGCATGTTTGGACAAAAGATTCGCGGAAACGAGAAGGGCAGATGCCCCTGCTGCCCGAAGCAAGCACTGTCATTTTTGATGAAGGCCATCTGCTTGAATTTGCGGCACAAAAAGGGTTGACTTACAGATTTAATTCACATACTCTGGCGACGGTGTTAACAGGATATATGCATCAGGATGTCAGAGAGGAATCTCTTTATTTAATTGAAGATATAATAGAACTTCATGATTCATGGTTCGATCTTCTAGTCGAAAACGCCACTGCAGTGGAAGGTTCAAACAGAAAAGAAGTAGCGATGCACCCATCTATCAGGAAAACGGCTGAGACACTGGAGAAGAAGGTCAGCGAATTAATGGACCAGCTCGTTTTTGATGCGGAAATGTTCCTGATTGATGAATATCATTTGAAGATCATGGAGGAATATCTTGAGTTTTTTGCTTATGGATTATCCATATTCTTGAAGAATGAAGAAGGTATCTTCTGGCTTGAGGAAAATGAAGTCCAATCTTCTCTTGTCATTATGCCTCGACTGGTGGAGGACATTTTGAAAAAGGAAGTTTTCTCACAGAACATCCCGTTTGTGTTTTCATCAGCAACTTTATCGCAAGCTGGGAATTTCCACTATATAGCGAAAAGTCTTGGAATTGAAAAATATTCCTCCTTCACTGTCGCGTCCCCATTTGATTACGCAGAGCAGATGGATGTGAAAATTCATGTTCAAGATGATGAATGCATTAAATGGATAAAGATAGGGGAAGACCTGCGAACAACCAATGGAAGCACCCTTGTATTGTTTTCTTCCATACAAGAAATGGAGCGTTTTAGAATCTGGTCGAATGATCAAAAATGGGATTTTGCCATTCTGTTCGAAGGAGACCGAGAGATTAGTGAAACGGTTAAAGACTTCCAGAATGTTACTAGTACGGTGCTTTGCTCATACAGTTTATGGGAGGGTCTAGACGTCCCTGGAGAACCTCTTATTCAAGTGATCGTTGCCTCCTTGCCGTTCCCACCTCATGACCCCGTCTTCCAAGCAAAACGAAAGCAAGCAGAAAATCCTGCAGCAGAAATTGACATACCATATATGCTGCTTCGATTAAGACAGGGAATTGGCCGTTTGATTAGGAACAGCCAGGATTATGGCACGGTTCATTTGTGGCTTACGAAAGCGCAAGAAGAAAAATTCATGGGAGAGATAAGAGAAGTGCTTCCTGCTGCAAATATTCATTAATCAGGGAAAATCCCGACAGGCTTAGGCTTGTCGGGATTTTTTGATACAATTAGTTTCTGCACTTGCACTTTTTATAGCCGCAACCACATTCAGAATTTTCATCTTGAGCATCGGCAACCAAATCATTGATGATGCAACGTCGAACTGCTCTGCAAAGGTCCTCAAAATCAATCGTTGCTTTTACTTGATTGTTGTTGTGGTTAGGATAATAAACCCCTGCAACGTCATTGCCATTTCGTTTGTATCCCATCTATGACTCAACTCCTTCCCTTCTAAAAATGCTTACACCTCATCTTATTCGGAAAGGGACAAGTTGGTAGTAATTCTACCTATTTCGTACGAAAATGTGCACTTCTCATAGTCTTTCACATAAAAAAGAATAATAGAACGAAAAAAGCAAGCGGTGTCCGCTTGCTTTTAGTGCATATGACGATATACACCGATCACCTTACCGAGAATGGATACATTTCGAAGGATAATTGGATCCATCGATGAGTTTTCCGGCTGAAGTCGGAAATGGTCTTTCTCCTTAAAAAAACGTTTTACCGTCGCTTCATCCTCCTCTGTCATGGCAACAACAATGTCACCATTATTGGCAGTTTTTTGCTGCTTGACGATAACATAATCTCCGTCGAGGATCCCAGCTTCAATCATACTGTCCCCCATAACTTCCAGCATAAAAACCTGTTCATCATGCGGAACCAGGCGATCTGGAAGTGGGAAGTATTCTTCAACATTTTCAATTGCAGTTATCGGCACACCAGCAGTAACTTTCCCAACCACGGGAACATTTACGACATTGTATTTAGGAATTCGCGTTTCTTCGTCCAGCTCAAGAATTTCTATCGCACGCGGTTTTGTGGGGTCACGTCTGATCAGCCCTTTGCTTTCAAGCCTTGCCAGGTGGCCATGTACGGTTGAACTAGAGGCCAGTCCAACTGCTTCGCCAATTTCGCGAACGGATGGCGGATACCCTTTTTTCTTGACTTCAGCTTTTATGAATTCAAATATATCTTGTTGCCTCTTAGATAACTTTGTCATATTCACGCACCTCGTATATTTTCTTGTCCTTATTATACCATGTCCGGTCAGTAGATACAAACATAAGTTCGAATTTTTCTGTTGACATGAAACGGATGTTCGCATTATAATAAATTCAAATAAGCGAACGTATATTCGATAAGGGGTGTCAAAGATGAAAAAAATTTGGGATGGCTATTCATACACTTTTATTCTGATTGCTGTCAGTCTGATTTTTTCACTTGTAGCAAAAGCACATTTCAATAACAGTGAACAATACATAACTGTTACTATAGAAGAAGGGCAATCCTTATGGGAGATCGCTGAAACTTATGCAGCTGAGCATCATTTATCTGAAAATGAATTCGTGAGCTGGGTGGAAAAGGAAAATGGAATTATCGGTGAGAGGATTTTTCCGGGAGATGAGCTTGTTATTCCTGTGACGGCTGAATTTGGACAACCAACTCAAATCGCTGGCGCGGAAAGATAACTTAGACGTAGAATAAGGTGATGACAACATGAAAGCGATTATTTATTGCCGCGTAAGTACAACTAAGGAAACACAGGAAACATCGCTTGCCAGGCAAGAGGAGGAATTGTGCCATCTTGCGGATGAATATGGGTTTGAAGTAGTGAACATAATTAAAGAACAGGCAAGCGGTTATGACCTTGAAAGAGATGGCATACTGGAGCTGTTAGAATTGATAAAAGACAAAGCGATCGGTACGCTGTTGATTCAGGATGAAACCAGACTTGGCAGAGGGAATGCAAAAGTCGCAATCCTTCATTGCATCCTTAAGGAGAATGTAAAGCTATATAGCATCTCACACAATGGGGAGCTTCAACTATCTGAATCCGATTCTATGGTACTCCAGATTGTCAGCATGGTAGAAGAGTACCAGAGGAAAATCCATAATATTAAGATTAAACGCGGAATGAAACGAGCGGTGGAGCACGGTTACCAGCCGCAGCAGAATCTCAAAAATCAGGGTGTGCATTCCGGCAGAGACAGGAAGGACATGCCGGTAGGGGAAATCGTAAGGCTGCGAAATAATGGCCTAACATTTTCAGAAATCGCCGCTACCCTTAAAGGATTTGGCTATAATGTATCCAAAGCAACCGTGAATAGAAGATATCTGGAGTATATAGAGTCGGAGGAAGAGTAAAGCTCCTTTCTTGTAATACATTATGCTTTTTAGTAAGATGACAGTTGATATAATTTTTTACAAAGGAGCTTTACTATGCTATCAAGTGATAAGATTGCTAGGATCAATGAACTGGCAAGGAAAGCAAAATCATCCATGTTGACTGAAGAAGAAGCAAAGGAGCAAACTAAGCTTCGTGCCGAATACCTCCAGTCATTTCGTTCTTCGATGCTTAATACCCTAAAGGGAGTTACCATTGTTGACCCAGAGGGCAATGATGTAACACCTGAAAAATTAAAAGAAGAAAAAATGAAGAGTAAACTTCATTGATATATTCAATTTGGGATACAGAAGAGGATGTATCCCTTTTTGATTTCGACAGCATCGTAGAAAACACTAACAGCAGAAATAGGTTAAATGAAAGACCCTTCCGCCTTCATCGTTTGGTTACATAAGGGTAGCGAGTATGAGACAAAATAAATAATGATACAGCCTTTCCATCTCTCTCAGGCATAATTTGTTGTATAATATTTTCTCGCGCTATAATATTAAGGGTGTAGTTAGTACTTATAGAAAGGATGTATTTAATGTTTAAAGAAATTGATATGCTTTCCATTGATTCCGTTCGTACATTATCTATTGATGCGATTGAAAAGGCAAATTCTGGTCACCCTGGCATGCCGATGGGTGCAGCTCCAATGGCTTATACATTGTGGACACGTTACATGAACATCAATCCTAAAAATCCCCAATGGTTCAATCGCGACCGTTTCGTCCTGTCTGCTGGACATGGATCCATGTTGTTATACAGCTTGCTGCATCTTTCAGGATACGATTTATCCATGGAAGATATTAAGCAATTCCGTCAATGGGGAAGTAAGACCCCTGGACACCCTGAGTTTGGACACACTGCTGGTGTGGATGCAACTACTGGGCCGCTTGGTCAGGGGATTGCCATGGCAGTTGGTATGGCAATGGCAGAGCGTCATCTTTCAGCAGTTTACAACAAGGATAACTATAACATCGTTGACCACTATACATATAGCATTTGTGGCGATGGCGATTTAATGGAAGGCGTTTCAGCTGAAGCCGCTTCTCTAGCAGCACACCTTAAATTAGGGAAAATGGTTGTCCTTTACGATTCAAACGATATTTCACTGGATGGGGACCTTAATAAGTCATTCTCCGAGAGCGTGGAAGGCCGTTTCAAGTCGTACGGATGGCAGTACATCCGTGTTGAAGACGGCAATAACCTGGAAGAAATCTCGAGAGCAATTGAGGAAGCAAAAACAGATGCAGACCGCCCGACTATGATCGAAGTCAAGACAATCATCGGATATGGTTCTCCTAATTTATCTGGTAAATCAGATGTTCACGGTGCTCCACTTGGTGCGAATGAATCGAAACTAACAAAAGAAGCTTATAAATGGACCTTTGAAGATGATTTCTATGTTCCAAATGAAGTTTATGAGCATTTCAAACAGCAAATTGCTGAAAAAGGGGAACGAACAGAACAGGCATGGAATGAAATGTTCTTACAATATAAGAGTGACTATCCTGAACTGGGTTCCCAGTTTGAAAAAGCATTGAAGGGTGAACTAGTGGAAGGATGGGATAAGGATATCCCTGTTTACGAAGAAGGAAAGAGCCTTGCGAGCCGCGCATCATCCGGTGAAACACTAAATAAAATCGCTAAAAACCTGCCTTATTTAATCGGTGGATCAGCTGATCTTGCTGGTTCAAACAAGACAATGATCAAAGGATCAGGTGACTTCTTCCCAGGTTCATTCGAGGGCCGGAACATCTGGTTTGGTGTACGTGAATTCGCAATGGGCGCAGCCATGAACGGTATGGCACTTCATGGCGGTTTAAGAATTTTTGGTGGCACTTTCTTTGTGTTCTCTGATTACTTAAAGCCTGCAATCAGACTTGCTGCATTAATGGGCTTGCCTGTGACCTATGTATTTACTCATGACAGCATTGCAGTAGGGGAAGATGGTCCTACACACGAGCCTGTTGAGCAACTGGCTGGGCTGCGCGCAATGCCAAACTTGTCAGTGATTCGTCCTGCTGATGGAAACGAAACAGCAGCTGCTTGGAAGCTAGCAGTTGAATCAACAAAGAATCCGACTGCTCTAGTGCTGACTCGCCAAAACTTGCCGACCATTAAGAACACGGACAAGAATGCATATGAAGGTGTGTCAAAAGGCGCTTATGTCATATCTCCGGCAGGGAAAGAAAGTGCAGATGCCATGATTCTTGCAGCTGGTTCAGAAGTCGGCCTAGCTGTCAAAGCACAAGAAGCTTTAGCTTCCGAAGGCATTAACGTGTCTGTTGTCAGCATGCCATCATGGGATCGCTTTGAACAGCAATCAAAAGAATACAAAGAATCTGTCATTCCGAAATCTGTCAAGAAACGCCTTGGAATCGAAATGGGATCTTCACTCGGCTGGCACCGTTATGTCGGCGACGAGGGAGAAGTACTTGCAATCGATACATTTGGTGCATCTGCTCCAGGTGAAAAAATCATGGAAGAGTATGGATTTTCTGTAAATAATGTCGTATCACGTGTAAAAGCAATGCTGAAGCAAAACTAAAGGATAAGAAGATAAAAAGTAATCATGAGCTGGACTGCAATTGCAGTCTGGCTTATTTAATACAAAAGAGAGGGAGGATCTATTTATGGCAGGGAAGTTTCAGGGCAAGACCATTATCATAACCGGTGGATCTAATGGTATAGGAGAAGGAATCGCAGAAGCATTTGCGAAAGAGCATGCGAATGTATGTATTGCTGACATAGATGAAGCAAAGGGAAAGAAATTGATTGGCAGGCTAAAAGAGTTCGGAGCACAAGCTGCTTTTTATAAAACAGATGTTAGGAAAGAAGAAGATATTCTCAGCCTACTAGATAGGATTATGAATGATTTCGGGCAAATCGATGTATTGATTAATAATGCAGGGGTGTCTCGGTTCAAACCTCTATTTGAATTAACAACAGAAGAATGGGAGGATGTCATTTTCACGAACCTTAGGAGCGTCTTCATTGGCTCCCGTGAAGCCGCGAAAAAGATGAATAAAGGGGGACGGATTATCAACATGGCATCAACTAGGGCAATAATGTCTGAACCAAATTCAGAAGCATATGCCTCCTCTAAGGGAGGAATCGTTGCCTTAACACATGCACTTGCTGCTTCGCTTCAAGAGAAAGGAATCACAGTGAATTCTATTAGCCCAGGCTGGATCCAGACATCAAACTATGATAAACTGCGGGAAAAAGATCATCATCAGCACTGGTCAAACCGGGTCGGGAAACCGGAAGATATAGCCAGGGCATGCATGTATTTGGCGGATCCTGACAATGATTTTACCAATGGGCAAAACTTGATTATCGATGGCGGCATGACTCGTAAAATGATCTATGAAGAATAGGGGAAAGGGAGCTGCAAAAAATTGCAGCTCCCTTTATTCTTTTGATGTTTTCTATTAAAATAGAGGAAGAAGATCATTTAGGAGAGAAGTCATAAAATGAAATCCACGAAAAAGAAGCCAAAAAAGAAAAAGCAAATCCAAAGAAACTTTAATCTGGTAATGTTATTGTTTTTGTTCTTCATAGCGTTATTCCTATTTGATAGATTCTTTGATTTATATAATGAAAGTTTAAAGAAAATTAATGTTGGTGCAAATAGTTCGATTGGTGAGGTTGCAAAGTATACGCCAGTCATAAAAAAAGAATTGGAAAAGGTTGATTTGGAGGAGTATACCGTTACCGTTGCAGCTTTAATGATGCAGGAAAGCAAAGGGAAGGGTGGTGATCCCATGCAAGCCTCTGAATCTTTGGGATTAGCCCCTAATACCATTCAAGACCCGCAAAAAAGCATACAGCAGGGTGTAAAGTATTTTCAACAGGTTATGAGTTATGGAGAAAAGATGCAAGTTGATTTTCCTACAGTTATTCAGTCATATAACATGGGAATCGGCTATATCGACTATGTAGCCAAAAACGGGAAAAAGCACAGCGAGGAACTCGCAAAGAAGTTTTCAAAAATTCAGGTAGATAAAAATCCGCAAACTTATAATTGCGGAGGAAATAAGAATAATTTTCGCTATCCTTATTGTTATGGAGATTTTACCTATAGCACAAAGGTTGCTAAGCATATGGAAACTATTTCTGTCAACAATCCTGCGAATTTAATCGACGAGCCCACTAAAATTTCCTTTTAACTCTATATACTAATCAAGGATTATGGAAATACTCTGCTTGCCACAGGGCGTGACGTTATAGCTTTTCTTAATAAAAAATGTCGCAGGTTTGACAAGAAAAGGGAAATATATTAGGAACAAATGCCCATAATAATAGTAAGGAGGTGTAAAGAATGTTTGAGTATGGCAAGGATATTCCTTTGGAAGGTGCTATGGTAAATCAGGCTGCTCAACAAGGTAATGAAGAGAAAAGGCAAATTAGTGAAGGTACATCTTTTAATTTTGACCACCGCAAGGATATCCCATTAGACGGAGTAAAATAAGCCTGGAATTTCAGGCTTTTTTTTAAACTAAAATTGTTTTGCCAGTTTGTAAGCGTGCTGGATTGCCTGCTGCTTAATTTCCTGGGCTTTATCAGGAGTAGCTGCCATACCTTCTACCGCTAGTGTTTCAATATCTGTCACTCCCATGAACGCAAGTACTGCACGAAGATAGCGATCACCAAATTCCCATTCTTTTGCCGGCCCCTCAGAGTATACTCCACCACGAGCCTGGATATGAAGGGCTTTTTTATTACCTAACAAGCCAACCGGTCCCTCGGCTGTATACTTAAATGTTTTTCCGGCAATGGCGATGTTATCAATATAAGCTTTCATTTTTGGCGGAATGCTGAAATTCCACAAAGGAGTCGCAAAGATGTATTTATCTCCAGAAATAAATTGGTCAGTAAGTTGATTGATTGAGCTCACTTTCTCTTTTTCATCGTCACTAAGCTGTTCGAAAGCAGTTCCTTGCTGTAATTTGCCCCAGCCGCTGAAAACGTCCGTATCTATAAACGGAATGTCTATTCTATAAATATCCAGTCTTACAATTTCATCATTAGGGTTATTCTCACGGTAAGCCTTAATAAACTCTTCTCCCACCGACAAACTGAATGATTCCTCAACTGGTTTAGGATTTGCTGTAATATAAAGTACTGTAGCCATGTATATTCATCCTTTCTCTTTCAAAGTAACATTGATATATTCCCCTCAATACAAAACAGTATTCGCTTATTATGAACATCGAGATTCGTGACAATGTGTTAAGTATTATTTATAATAAAGAGTAAGAAAGTTTTGAATTCGACAAAATTAGTGAAAATTATCGTCATCATTAGACAAACGCAGATCAAATGTTTTTCTATAATTAAAACAAAAGCTTGTCTGCAGAGGAGGGGATCAAGTGCGATCCTACCAGCTATATTTAATAGAAGATGAATTCGCCTCCCATTATTTAGGAAGAGAGCGGATGTTTTACCAATTATTTTTAGAATATAGACAAACGAAAGGGTATCTGAAGTCAATCATTTCAAAACAGGTTGACTTCGTAACTAGGCCCATCCCTGTACTTCGCATCCATCAGCTTTTGCATCAGCAACTCCAAAAAACTCAAGGATTCTATGTCGATAACGGATCATATGTATATAAAAACAAAACAAACAATAGTTCAGCCATACTAAAAGTCCATGAACGGTGGCTAGAGCTAGAATCGGATGGACAGATTGACACGGAAACAGTCTTTTTTGAAATCCTTCGGAAATGTGAATCTGCTTTCCTTGCGATCGATCTTGAATCAAACAAATATGGCTGGCTGAAGCCGATAAAAGAGCGCAAATTCGTATGAAAAAAAAGATTTTTCTAGATCGAAGTAAAGATTGATTCATCTTTGTTGGAAAACTTACAAAAACTATCGAAAATAGGGTTTGGATAGACAAAAAAATGCACACAGATATTGTATAATAGCTGCTGGTTTAGTACACTGTATGTTAGACAACACGAAGGAGGAAGTTTTATGTGGACAATAATTCTAGTTGGTATACTGGCATTGGTTGTCGGTGTAGCGCTAGGATTTTTCATTGCTCGTAAATACATGGAGAGCTACTTAAAGAAAAATCCGCCAATCAACGAACAAATGCTTAAAATGATGATGATGCAGATGGGTATGAAGCCATCGCAGAAGAAAATCAATCAAATGATGTCAGCAATGAACAAGCAGTCTGGTAAATAATAAAGATGGACAAGCACTTACCTCATGGATGGGTGCTTTTCTTATTTTTGAGAGGATCGAAACAGATTGACGCAAACAAAAACAACGCCAACTACGGCGTTATTTTTGTTTGTCATTGCCCCTCTTTTCTGGTCTTTGTTGGAAAATGGAATCAAAAAATTCATCTGCTGTTTCTAACGTTCCGCCGTGCAATTGACCGTCTCTGCCCCGTTTGTTTTTATCTAGGGTTACAGGATTATGGATTCTAACCATCTATAAGCACCTCCATTAAATAGAGTTTCTCATAATTGCTTCATTTATCCGAAATAGAAATTGTGAATGAATGCCAAAACCCGTTCAGACTGAAAAAAGGGTGAATGGTAACTTGTGTAACCATGAATAAATTCCACGGAAAAATAAAAATTACGTATCAAGCTTTTACATTCAAGCAGTCGAGCTCATTTATATTTTCCTTATACCCTTTATGGTATAATGAAAAAATCAATGAACAGAAAGAGAGAGTTGCAAAAATGTCAAATCAAAATAATCAAGCAGTTCCCGGTGAGGATCAGCCGGAGTGGCTGCAAGCCTATGTCGAATCTCCTGATAAGCAGAAGGCTTTATATAAGAAAACGTTACTCATCGTTGTCTTGTCACAGATTTTTGGCGGTGCCGGTCTTGCTGCCGGAATTACAGTAGGAGCATTGTTAGCAAAGGATATGCTTGGCACAGACACGGTTGCCGGACTCCCAACCGCTCTTTTTACCTTAGGTTCAGCCGGTGCAGCGCTTGTAGTTGGCCGGTTATCACAACGGTATGGCCGGCGCCCCGGATTAGCTTCGGGATTTTTGACAGGAGGAATCGGTGCAATTGGCGTTATCATTGCAGCCGTTACTAATAATATATATATTCTGTTTGCGGCTTTGTTGGTTTATGGTGCCGGAAGTGCGACGAATTTGCAGGCTCGATATGCAGGTACTGATTTGGCAACCACGAAACAGCGGGCAACAGCTGTCAGTATTGCGATGGTGTCAACAACTTTTGGTGCAGTAGCCGGGCCGAATTTGGTCAATGTGATGGGAGATTTCGCTGTCTCGATCGGATTTCCGCCTTTATCCGGACCATTCTTTTTGGCTGCAGCAGCCTATATTGTTGCTGGTTTGATTTTGCTAATTTTCCTTCGTCCTGATCCATTTGTCGTTGCACGCGCAATAGCGTTAGCAGAACGGAATGCCAGAGTCTTGAGCCATGAATTTAGTGAGGAAGAAGAAGCAACAGATAAACGGGGCATTGCTGTCGCTGCACTGATCATGGTATTGACCCAAATGGTAATGGTGGCGATCATGACTATGACCCCAGTCCATATGGGGGCGCATGGTCATGGTTTGAGTGCTGTTGGGATGGTTATCGGTTTTCATATTGGAGCGATGTACCTTCCGTCCTTAATGACAGGTGTGCTTGTAGATAAAATAGGGCGCGGCGCAATGGCTGTTGCCTCAGGGGTTACATTACTCGCAGCAGGAATAATGGCTGCTGTTGCACCGGGTGAGTCCATGCTTTGGATCACATTGGCTCTGATTTTGCTGGGCCTAGGCTGGAACTTTGGATTGATCAGCGGAACAGCATTGCTAGTCGACGCAACCAATCCGACCAACCGGGCAAAAATGCAAGGAACGATTGATGTTATGGTCGCATTGTCAGGAGCGTCAGGGGGAATGTTATCAGGCATGGTTGTCGCTAATTCGAGCTTTGCATTTTTATCTTTAGCAGGTGGAGTTCTTTCGCTAATATTGATCCCATTTGTGATTTGGTCGCAGAGGAAATGAGGAGTCTGGTTTTTTTCAGGCTCTTTTTTTTAAAAAAAAATCTTTCGTTTTTAGAGGAGAATCCTTGGAAGTGTCTTTTCTTGTACGCATGGGAAGGATAGAATCATAATGGACGACCTGAAGTTTTCAATTGTTTTAAGAATACTGTTATAATAAACAAAAAGTATTGAGGAGTTGCAGCAATGAGAATCGGAATTATCGGTGCAATGGATGAAGAAGTGGATTTGCTTCGCAGTAAAATCACAGAAATAGATGAGATGAATCTTGCAGGAAGCGAATTTTACAAAGGTTATATTGGTCATCAGGAGGTAGTGCTGCTTAAGTCTGGAATTGGGAAAGTAAACGCTGCAATGGGAACAGCATTGATGATTGAAAAGTTTCAACCTGATGTCATCATCAATACAGGGTCTGCTGGAGGATTCCATGGCGAGTTGAGTGTCGGTGATATCGTCATTTCGACAGAGGTGAGACACCATGACGTAGACGTGACCATTTTTGGATATGAATATGGCCAGGTGCCAAAAATGCCTGCATCTTTTTCACCGGATGAAAACCTCGTGAGAGTCGCGGAAAAAAGTGCAGTAAAAATTAAGGGAATTCAAGTCGTAAAGGGCCTGATTGCATCTGGGGATTCATTTATGAACGATCCTGAAAAGGTTGAGTTTATCAGAAACAAGATGCCTGATTTGTTTGCTGTGGAAATGGAAGCAGCTGCAATTGCCCAGGTGGCGTATCAATTTAAAGTGCCATTTGTGATTATCAGGTCTTTATCCGACATTGCAGGGAAAGATTCGAATGTATCATTCGATCAATTCCTTGAAACGGCCGCTAAAAATTCGGCAGAACTAATATTATTAATGGTAGAGGAGCTGAAGAAGTAATGGTTAAGAAAATGAATGTGGAAAGCTTTAATTTGGACCACACAAAGGTCGCAGCCCCGTATGTCAGGCTTGCTGGGACAACTCGAGGTGCGAATGGGGATGTGATTCATAAGTATGATATCCGCTTCTGCCAACCAAACAAGGGGCATATGGAAATGCCAGGCCTCCATTCATTGGAACATTTAATGGCTGAAAATATCCGCAATCATCATGATACTGTTGTCGACATTAGCCCTATGGGATGCCAAACAGGTTTTTATCTTTCGGTAATTAACCACGATGATTACGATCATATCCTCGAAGTATTGGAAAAAACTTTACATGATGTACTGGAGGCAGATGAGGTACCTGCATGCAACGAAATTCAGTGCGGCTGGGCAGCAAGCCACAGCTTAGAGGGAGCTAAAGAAATCGCTGCGAAAATGCTGGAAAAGAAAGAGGAATGGAGCCAAGTTTTCGCTGAAAAACAATAACTAGTATCTATATGGAAAAAAGAGCAACCAAATAGATTGCTCTTTTTCCTAGTTTCTCACAATATATCCTATATAATTACTACTTTCGTAAATTTGTAAACTTATGATACTTTTCGTCCGGCAAATGACGTTTGCTGAGCTTCTTCCTCCGCTTTAAAGACATTAAAAACTAAATTTAAAGCAATGGCTGTCAAGCTTCCTGCGACAATTCCGTTGTCTGTCAATATTCGGATGCTGGAGGGCATTTGTGAAAATAATTCTGGTACTGCTGTAACCCCGAGGCCCATTCCAACAGAACAGGCAATAATTAATAGGTTTTCTTGTGAAGAAAACTCCACCTTGCTGAGCATTTTAATTCCGTAGGCAACGACCATGCCAAACATCGCTACCATTGCTCCGCCTAGCACAGGTGTTGGGATGATTGTTGTCAGCGCACCAACTTTAGGCATTAATCCGAGGAGGACCAAGAAAAAACCCGCTGTGAAAATGACATTTTTGGACTTCACCCCTGACATTTGAAGAAGGCCAACGTTCTGCGAATAGGTGGTATAGGGAAACGCGTTAAAGATGGCACCAAGAATGATCGCGATCCCTTCTGCACGGTACCCATTCTCCAAATCCTTTTCCTCTAGTTTTTCTTCGCATATATCTCCTAGTGCAAAGTAAACTCCTGTGGATTCCACTAAACTAACCAGCGCGACTAGAATCATTGTCAGGATGGCGGATAGCTCAAATGTCGGGAGGCCGAAGTAAAATGGAGCTGGCATGTGGAACCAGGAGGCTTCTGTAACAGCAGAAAAATCAACCATTCCCATAAAATAGCCAACAATCGTTCCTGCTCCCAGTCCAAGCAGAATAGCGATAGCTCGGATAAAGCCTTTGAAAAAACGGAAAAGAACGATAATGAAAAGCAAAGTTCCAAAAGCAAGTCCGATATTTGAAAGCGAACCGAAGTCAGGACTACCCTGACCACCAGCCATATTATTCATGGCAACTGGTATAAGGGTAATTCCGATGATGGTGACAACAGATCCGGTTACTACCGGTGGGAAAAATCGGACTAATTTCCCGAAGTATTTTGAAATAGCAACAACAAAAATTCCTGAAATAAGGATCGATCCATAGATAGCTGAAATGCCATACTGTCCACCAATGGCAATCATCGGTCCTACAGCTGTGAAAGTGCAGCCCAGCATGACAGGAAGGCCAATTCCAAAAAATTTGTTCCGCCAAACTTGAAGGAGGGTAGCGATGCCACACATGAAAATATCGATTGAAACTAAATAGGTTAGTTGTTCCCCTGATAGCCCGAGTGCGCCTCCGACAATTAGCGGTACGATGACCGCACCAGCGTACATGGCCAATACATGTTGGATTCCTAATGAAGCAATTTTAAACATATTCTGTTGTTTCATCGTATTCGTTCCGCCTTTCGTTCTGCCGCATTTTCAAATTCGACGCTGCCGTTTTCAAGTGAATGAATGACTGCAAGTGACTCTACCCGGTAGCCCTTTTCACGCAATAAACGTCCGCCATCCTGGAATCCCTTTTCAATCACGATTCCAAAACCTGCAATCGATGCTTTGGTTTTGCTCACTATTTCTTCCAGTCCTAATGCTGCTTGTCCGTTTGCCAGAAAATCATCAATAATAAGTACCGTATCATTATCGTTCAGGAATTTGCGGGATACTGAGATCTCGTTGCTCTCTTTTTTGGTAAAGGAGTAAACAGAAGCTGTAATCAGATCATTTACGAGCGTCAGAGACTTCTGTTTTCTAGCAAAAACAACCGGTACATGTAAGTGCAGACCTGCCATGACGGCCGGTGCTATACCGGATGATTCAATCGTTACTATTTTCGTAACTCCTGATTCAGAAAATTTTTTTGCAAACTCTAAACCAATATTATTCATAAGCTGGGGATCAATCTGATGATTCAGAAAAGCGTCCACTTTTAGAATAGAGGATGAAAGCACACTCCCATCGGTTTTGATTTTTTTTCTTAGCTGTTCCATGGTAACACTCCTCTTTTTATCCGAGCCAATAAAAAAAAGCCCGAAGTCCATGCATTCACGTCATAACTGAGTGAAGCAATGGTCTTTGGGCTTTTGAAAATAGCTGAAGACAAGAAGAGGAAAAATCCGCCTCTGGCATTGCTCACTCATAGTCAGATCATTTACGGTAATCCGGTAGATACTTGCAGGCCATATCCCTGCGATTATATGAGTGAATAAATTAAGTTAAAGTCATTATACCACCATTTTTATTTTCTTCAACCATAAAATCCGTATTTTCTTAATCATTAATCCGGATTTCGTTCGCTTTTTTAACAGAATCTATAAACCAAAGTAAAAAAGAAAAAATCTTTCCAGTTTTAAAAATATTTGATAAACTATTTAAGCATTTGAAGTGTTTGGGGGATCTATATATGAGTGTCTTTAAGGATTTACTTTGGTATTTTAAAGAAGAGAAAAAAGCGTACTTAACGGGGATTATTCTGTTGCTGTTCGTAGCATTTCTCCAGCTGGTGCCGCCCAAGGTGATCGGGATGGTCGTGGATGAAATCACGGATGGGACGCTTACGGCAGGAAAGTTGGGAAAATGGATCATCTTGCTGGCAACTTCGGGATTGGTGATGTATTCGCTCCGTTATTATTGGAGAATCATGATATTCGGTTCCGCGGTAAAACTGTCTAGACTGTTAAGGAACCGCTTGTATGCGCATTTCACCAGTATGTCCCAGTCTTTTTACCAAAAGACAAGGACAGGGGATTTGATGGCACATGCCACCAATGATTTGTCGGCAATTCAGCAAACGGCTGGTGCCGGGGTTCTTACCTTCGTTGACTCAGTTTCAACCGGAGGGTTTGTGATAATTGCTATGGCAGCGACCATCAGCTGGAAGCTGACCCTGATCGCCTTGATTCCTATGCCGTTAATGGCGATGCTGACAAGCTGGTACGGCACGATGCTGCATAAGAGATTTCACAAGGCTCAGGAAGCATTTTCCGCATTAAATGATAAGACGCAAGAAAGCATCACGGGTATAAAAGTAATGAAAACCTTTGGGCAGGAGAAGGAAGATATCGAGGATTTCAGGAAGCAGTCAGAGGATGTTGTAAACAAGAATATCTCGGTTGCAAAAGTAGACGCCCTGTTTGACCCAACGATTTCCATTATTGTCGGGATTTCTTTTTTCCTGTCGATTGCGTTTGGGTCAAGGTATGTCGTGAATGAGGAGTTAACAATCGGGCAGCTTGTTTCCTTCACATCCTATCTCGGGCTGTTGGTGTGGCCGATGCTGGCATTTGGTTGGTTTTTCAATATTGTCGAGCGTGGGAGGGCGTCGTATGACCGAGTAACAACCCTGCTTGCTGAAAAGATCGATATTCAGGACAAAGCAGATGCCCTGGATGTAGTGCCAGATGGCGATATTCAATATGCTATTGAATCATTTGTTTATCCTGGCGAACAAGACCCTGTTTTAAAAGATATCAATTTTAGGATTGGAAAAGGACAGACACTTGGTATTGTTGGGAAAACGGGAGCAGGAAAGACGACACTGCTTAAGCTTCTGGTCCGGGAATTCGATCTTTCGGATGGAAGCATCACCATTGGCGGCAGGAAGATTGAGGATTATAAGATGGATCGGCTGAGGCAGGCAATCGGCTATGTTCCTCAGGATCACTTCCTTTTTTCGGCCACAGTAGAGGAAAATATCGCTTTTGCGAATCCAGCTGTCGAGAAGGATATCATCCATCATTCAGCCAGAGTGGCGAACATCCACGATGACATTCTTGAGTTTACGGATGGATACAAGACGATTGTCGGAGAGCGCGGCGTTTCTTTATCAGGCGGGCAAAAGCAACGGATTTCTATAGCGCGTGCTCTCGTCATGAATCCTGAAATCCTAATCCTCGATGATTCCTTGTCAGCTGTCGATGCTAATACCGAAGAACAAATTCTCTCCGCATTAAAAAAGAATCGAAAAGATAAAACAACGATTATCACTGCTCATCGCTTAAGTGCCATTCATCATGCGGACTTGATTATTGTTTTGGAAGAAGGACGGATTGCTGAACGAGGCACACATGACCAGCTAATGGGACAAGAAGGCTGGTATAAAGACATGTATTGGAGACAGCAGCTTGAAGAACTCGTCGAGCAAGGAGGATGAATATGGAATCTCCACCTGTACTAAACGCAAAGGAACAGCGGTCGGTGCTGTTCCGGCTTCTAGCTTATGCTAAGCCACATATGAAAATGATTTCGATCGCATTTGGATTCCTGCTGCTTGCGACGGCTGGGGATGTACTTGGGCCAATTTTGGTTAAGATTTTTATCGATGATTATTTAAGGGAAGGAATTTTTCCATTTCAACCTTTAATGCTACTTGGCTCCGCATATATTGGCATCCAAATCCTCAACGTGCTTGTTTCCTATTTTCAATTGCTGAAGTTTCAGGAAATTGCGCTGAAAATCATCCAGCAGATGAGAATTGATGTCTTCACGAAGGTGCAGCAGTTAGGGTTGAAGTATTTTGATAAAACACCAGCAGGCTCACTAGTATCAAGGGTCACGAACGATACGGAAGCGATAAAGGATATGTTTGTCAGCGTGATCGCGACCTTTATTCAGAGCGGCATCTTGTTGTTTGGTATTTTTGTCGCGATGTTTTTCCTGAACGTCAAACTGGCCCTATTCACGATGCTGATTTTACCGTTCATTGTGCTCATCATGAGTTTATATCGTAAGTTGAGCTCGAGGTTTTATCAGGAAATGCGTGAGCGGCTCAGCCAATTAAATGCGAAGCTCAGTGAATCTCTTCAGGGAATGTCCATCATCCAGATGTTTCGCCAGGAAGAAAGGCTGAAAAGGGAGTTTGGTGAAATCAATGACCAGCATTTCGAGGCAGGGATGAGAAACATCAAGGCTGATGGACTGCTATTGCGCCCAGCAGTTGACTTGGTATACATTCTTGCATTGATCATCGTACTCAGCTTTTTCGGGATCACTTCCTTCGACAGCACGGTTGAAATCGGAGTTCTTTATGCTTTCATCAATTATTTGGATCGTTTTTTTGAGCCAGTGAACAATATGATGATGCGTCTTTCCTTGTATCAGCAGGCAATCGTTGCAGCTTCACGGGTGTTTAAGCTACTCGATGAAAAGGAACTGGCACCAGAACAGACTGAAACGGAAACAGATAAAATCACTGTTGGCAAAATCGAATTCAAGGACGTCAGTTTTTCTTATGATGGCAAGCGCGATGTCCTAAAAAATATTAGTTTTACCGTAAATTCAGGAGAGACCATCGCATTTGTCGGCCATACAGGCAGCGGCAAAAGCTCCATCATAAATTTGTTGATGCGCTTCTATGAATTTGAGCGGGGCGAAATTTTGATCGATGACCATTCCATCAAGAATTATCCGGTGAAAGAGCTTCGCGATAAAATGGGCCTCGTACTGCAGGATCCATTTTTGTTCTATGGTACGATCGCGGATAATATTAGGCTTCATAATCAGAGTTTGGATGAGGAGGATATTCGGCAGGCGGCTGAATTCGTCCAGGCAGAGGCTTTCATCCGGAAGCTCGAAAATGGGTATGGGCACAAGGTGACAGAGAGGGGATCGACATTTTCGAGCGGGCAGAGACAACTGATCGCTTTTGCCAGAACAATTGCTACGAATCCGAAAATTCTTGTTCTCGACGAGGCGACAGCAAATATTGATACAGAAACAGAAGAAGCCATCCAGGTGGCACTTGCCAAAATGAGACAAGGGCGGACAACGATTGCGATTGCTCACAGGCTTTCCACGATCCAGGATGCAGATCAGATCATCGTCCTTCATCACGGGGAAATTGTAGAACGCGGAACCCATCAGGAATTGATATCCCAACAAGGTCTTTATCAAAAAATGTATCTTCTTCAAAATGGTTCAGTAGAACGTTTAGAAGATGTGGTAGGATAATATAAGAAAAACCGGGCGCAGTTTGCCCGGTTTTTCTTTGGGTTAGGCGGATAATCGATTTTCACTCCAGACACTCGCTTTCCGCAGGGCGACTGGTGAGCCCTCTCCTCGCTTCGTTCAAACCTATTCCGATAGCAACCGAGTCTATCACCATCCTAATACACCCCAAACCTGTCAAAATAAATAACGTCGGTCCAGCATTAGCACATAGCCCAACGCTTAGGCAAGCCGTTTGCCGCTAACTCCTCGAGACGTTTTTCGCCTTCGGTTCTGCCAAATGAAGTCAAAGATGTATTGAGATAAAAAATGGAAACAATTTTACTTATTTGGGTATCTTTCCGCAAGAAAGGTGCCCTTATGGAGGTGAAAATGCTCGCATAAGGGTATCTTTCCGCATTTGGATGCATTTTAGATAATAGTTCCAGTTTTTTTCTTTTGTATAAAGAATGTTCTCTTTTCAGAATAAGCTGTATCTCCAATGACTGTTTCCATTTCCATGCCTGTGGCTTCGCCTGTTGCTACAATGGCCGCAGTGATAATTCGTTCGTCTCTCATTGCGATATAGGTTTTGTATCCAAGGAAGGAAGAATCCATTGCCTTATGCCCAACACGTGCAGCTGAATCAGTTGAAAAGCAAAATAAAAAAACATAAGTTTTTCAGTGCCCTTAGCAAAGTGACGAGGAGGATCTCATTTGACGCCCTGCAGAAAGCGAGTGTCATCCGTTCTAATCAACAGCCCGATGATCAGCAAAATCAAAAAAGGACCGGGCGCAGTTTGCCCGGTTTTTCTTACTTGGCTGCCTTTTTGAGATAGAGGCGATTGTATTCATTCAGCAGTTTATCAAGTTCTTGGCTATAGTGAATGGCAATAGTGGAATTTAAACCGTTCTTAGCGGTGATTTCTATCAGTTCAACTCGCTTCTTCTCTATATTGGTGATCATTTGCTCTTTTGACAAGGTGAAAATCCTTTCTATTATGTGTTTCGTTAGCATTTTTATGTAAAATCGTTATAAATATAGAAATTATTACAAGTACTATATTAGTATATAACATAGACTGGAAAATTTCAAAAGGAACATTGGTAAAATAGTTTCATAAATAATAGAAACTGTTTGGGAGAATTTTGTCGGTGTCTTTACATTGAAAATAATGACTATTTATAGTTATATAGTAATTAACTTGAGTCTTGCATTTTTTGAAATATCACCTAAAAAAGGCCGCACTAAAATAAGGTTAAAGCTATGTGGTTTTTAAGCCGACAATTTTAGACAT